>JAAZDD010000126.1 GCA_012512955.1 Clostridia bacterium | reverse complement strand
GTATGCAGCAGTAGGAATGGCAAATAATAGTAAGAGGGCTATTAAGACAGCTAATTGCCGTCTCCTTCTTTTTTTATTTTTCTCCGGCAAATCAGCCGGCGGATTGGGGAAATCATAAGCTGGCATCAGTAATCCCTCCTAATAGCTAAGGAAAAAGGGTGCTGCCCTTTCATTGCTTAAGGTCAATACACTTATCTCTTTGTCAAAGATAATTTGGCATCCTGTGACCATATTAAATACGATACACTCCGGCACTATCCCAGGAAACGGAAAATTAGCATTGTACCGCTGGGTGTTTCAGCGGCACCACTGCTGAATTCCAGCAATGTCTCCTTCATCCCCTCCAGGATTTTTTCCAGCTCGTATTCCCGTTTAATAACCTCGTTCAACTGGATGGTAACATAGGGTTCCGAAATCTCTTCACCGTATTGATTCTTGGTTTTAGCTATGCCGGAAGTATAGAGCATGAGCATGTCGCCCTGCATAAAGTCGATCCGATTCTGATGGAAATTCACGTTTTCCATATTGGCCAGGACAAAGCTCTTGACTTCGTTGACTTCCTCAAAGCTGGTGCCCGCTCTCTTGACCAAAGTACCGGGCAGGCCGGCGTTAATATATTCCATTTCACCGGTGCTGAGATCCACCACGCCGACAAAAGCAGCGACAGTTAAGCCCTCGGTATTGTTCTGGCTCAGCTGGTTGTTGGTCTCCAAGACAATCCGGTAAGGACGATAGCCAAGCCGGGCGAAACTCCGGATGTTGGCTGCGGCCAAAACTGCAAACATAGTGGCGGGAATACCTTTCCCCGAAGCTTCACCGACCACGATACAGAGCTTATTCCGGTCAATCAGGAAGAAATCATAAAAGTTTCCGTCTCCCACCATCGAGGTCCTGGTAGCATAAATATCAAAGTCTGACCGGTCGGGGAAAGCGGGGAAAACCGTGGGAAAGATGTTGCTTTGGATTTGCTGGGCCAAGCTTAGCTCCGCCCCGATCCGTTCCCTTTCCGCTGACATGGTAGCCAGGTTGACCATGTAGTTCTTAATCTCACTGGTCATATGGTTCAGGCTGTTGGCCAGCAGCTCGATTTCGTCTCTGGTATTGACGGAAACCTCCTTAAAATAAAGCTGGGACGGATCATCGATCTCATAACTCTGCTCCACAAAGTTCTGGGCACTATGGGCAATACTCTTAATGGGCAGGATCACGGAGCGATTCATAATCGTGATAAAGATAAAGAGAAACACCACTAAAAGGACGACGGTACCCATCGCTACCGTGATCAGATATGAACGCATGTTCTCATGAATCTGGTCCATAGCCACATCCATGGCCAGAACACATACACCATCGCCGGCGGAATCCAGTACCGGCACATAGCCGGTCATCATATAGCCGAATTCGCTGTCATTGATGAAAAAACGGGTCTCCCCTTTGTCACCGTCATCCATCAGGGAGTTGTAAAACAGATTAATCATAATCTCATCAAAATCACCTTCGCCGCAAGGGTCGCCCAGAGAACGGATTGTTTCCGGCTCTTCCCGGAACTCCCGTTCCGTAAAGGCATTAAGAACATAGTTCATCCGGCTTGGATCCTGAGGATCTGGGAAATAGACCATATAGACATATTCCATCTCCGATTCTTCTTTGACCGTATTCAAATCCAGCTGTACCTGGTCAAATACTTCCGACTTTCGGAGCGTGTCAATGCAGGCACGTATTTCATCTCCATCGATGCCGCTGGCGGCGATCCTGATCACTGAATCCACATATACCCGGTAGCGCTCTAAAAGGCTGCTACTATATGTCTGATAACCCAGCCAGCCTAAGATGATGCTCAAAATGGCGGTGAAAACCACACATAACACAATGATCAGGTGAGCCCCGGCCTGCAGGAGTGCTTTGCCAAAATCTAGGCTCACCTTCATCACTGTATTTAGCACTTGCTGAAATGCCGCCGGATCATCTGCCAGCAAAAACAGCAGTTTCTCCAGTCCTGCCAGTTGTCCTGCTATGCTGGCCGGTCCAAGTACACACCCCACTACAGGTAATGAATCACCTACTTCCTTGCGTAAAATCCGGCAAGCAGATATCATTTCGGACATGCGCCGGGATTGAAAGGGATCCGGTATTTCTAAATCAGAAGCATTTCTAAGGTCTTCCAGGACAGGTTGTATAACGTAGGGATAGTCATTCTCTGAAAAATGGAGAAGACAACCTAATGCTTCCGCTTCTACGGAATTGCCTCCATTAACAAAGACGGCATCATAACCATAGGCCCTTTGAGTCTGTAATTGGGCCCAAGCCAATTGCTCACCGTTCTGCAGATAGCTTTTCAGGCTAATCCCGCTAAAGGAGGCTGCATAACCAAAAACCAGGGGCACACAAAGGGCAGCATCCACCTTTTTACCTTCAATAACAGTCATGAACCGGGTCAAAGGCTTCATTTTTATTCCTCCATGGCCAAAATTTGCAGGTAACCCAGCATCTCAAACACATTATCGGCAACAAAGTCCACATTGAGTTCCTTAGCGTTAGCTTGCCGTACTGCTGCTCCGCCGGCCAGGATTGTTACATGGGACAACCCCGCTTCTTCCAAGGCAGGCCTAATCTCTTTTATATGATGCATAGTCGAAGTTATCAGATTGCTGACACCCACAAAATCAGCATCATGCCGCAAAGCTTCCGCGGCAAATACTGCCGGTGCCACATCTTTGCCCAAATCTACCACCTTATAACCTGCCATCCTTAACAGAATGGCTACAATATTTTTGCCCAAGTCATGGATATCCCCCAAAATAGTGCCCAAAACAACTGTTCCTTTTCTCCCGGGGCAGGCCTCCCAACCATGCTCACCATGTTTATCAAGATGAGGACAGATGACTTGATCCATTACTTCCATTACCGCCCTACCTGCCAGCAAAATCTCCAACAAGTTAAATTGGTCATTGTTGCACTTGACATCCAGGGATTCCAAGGCTTTGGTCAAGCCATTCTCCACAACGGATTGCACATCATAACCCGAGTTTAATAATTTTTCTGCCAATTCAACTGCCTCCCGGGCCTGACCGTTGGCTACCAGTACCGCCAACTGCCGAACAAATTGATCCCGAGCCATCTGCTCTGTGCCCATGGTACACCTCCCCCTTTTGCGGTTGCTTTCCACATTTGTAATTAACGTTACAATCTTCGTTGTTAATACGTGATTTCCTCCTTAAGCGCATCAAATAAAAAGGCCGCCTCTTGGCGGCCTCGAAACCTTTTTACGTCTTGCTCAGGACGTAACCCGGACCCTGACCACGGTACAGTCCAGCAAGCATGAGGAATTTCTTCCCCGGCAATGCTCACCTCCCCGTCTTTGGTCGTTCTATTAATATGGGTCCGTCTTTTGTCCCATTCCAAAAAATTATTAACAGTATTTGTTACCCGTTCCAAGTCCAGGCTAGTGTCATCCCTCTTTATTGCTGCCCGGCGGCCCACTGTCTGAAGGATGCCTCAAAAGACTGCAGGTTTTGGCCTACTGTACCTTCCAGCGCATCACTGATATTCTTACCCTGAGCCAGCAGGTCCAGCAGCTCCAGCACTACATCAAACCCCTTCTGCTCTACCAGGTAATCAATAACCAGCAAGGACTGCCGGTAAGCAAGATTCTGGTTAGGAAGGAGATCGAATTTATCATCCATACTTTCCAATGAATACCAGTAATTGCCCAAGATGGTTTCCTCAGGCAAGACAAAACCCGTCACTTCCCGTTCCACATATTGGGCAATGCCCTCCGTCAACCACCGGGGATAATTGCCGTGGGTCCTGTAGTCCACCAACAGGTGGGCATACTCATGGACAATAGGGCCGTTTTCCTGAAAAACCGGGGTCAGGTTTTCCTCATCAGTAATCCATTCCAAAGGTGACAGGATCCTGATGGCACCGGCCCAGTAGACACCCATGGCATTGACAGCACCATCCCATTTAAAACTCTTGTTGAGAGTCTCTTTGGTGGGATAGATATAAATCGGTACATTTTCATCGGGAGCATATCCCAACATCTGGTTGACCGGCTCATAAGCAGCCTCCGCCGTTTCCAGGACCAGCCTGGCGACGGAGGCATCAACGGGCTGATATTTCACCCGAAAGCCGGCCCCTTCGATGGCAAACCAGTTAAAGGTTTGCAACTCCAGGCTTTTCTTCATTACTTCCCTGGCAATGCCGTACAAATTATTTTTTATACCGATAGGATTCTTTAGCGTCAAAAACAGTAAAAAAATTGTAGCCGCCAAAAGAGCACCGGCCACAATGCGCCTGAAAGCAGTCAAAGGAACCCCTCCCCCTGGGTTCTGTTTTACAACTCCTGTTCTCCACCCTTATTATACTATAAGCCGGCTCTACTCTCATTGGAAATAATTGCGGACCGGGTTAGGCTTCGGGGGGACCCCAACCGGCAAACAAAAAAAGCAGCATAACAGCTGCTCCTTTTCCAATCTTTATTGTTCGCGACTAACTGCCTGCTTTAACAGCATAATTTCCCGCTCAATCTTCTTCTGCCGGCTGCCCAGCATCAGGCTGTAACCGAAAATGAAAAGCCATACCAAGGTGTAGGCCGCCCACACATAAGTCATTCCAACCCCTCCTAATCCAGCCGTTCCCTGAGTTTACTCTTGATGTTCTCCAACTCCTGGCGGCTGTTCTCAATATAGAGTGACTTCTGCATCAAGTAAAGATAAAGGAAAGTAAAGGCAATAACGGTAATAATCAGCGCATGGAGCATCATGGGATGCAGCCCCCCGCCTTTGGTTCCAAAGACAACAGGGTGATTTCGTTGCCACAAGTGAATCGAAAAATAAACGATGGGAATATTGCAAAACCGATAATACCAAAAACGGCACTCAAAGCGGCCTTCCGGTGGCTTTCCGTCACCGCACCCCGGATCAGGAAATAAGCCAGGTAAATGAACCAGAGGACCAAGGTACTGGTCAATCTGGGTTCCCAGGTCCACCAGGTATTC
>JAAZDD010000125.1 GCA_012512955.1 Clostridia bacterium | reverse complement strand
GTCCAAGCCGGATGTAGGCTCATCAAGAACCAGCACCTCGGGCCGGATACTCAGGTTCAGCCCTAAAGCCAGCCTCATTTTCATCCCTTTGGAAAGTTGTTTAAGTTTTTGATTCAGATCCAATTGGAACAACCGGATCAGGCTATTAAATCTCTCCTCGGAAAAAGAAGGGTAAGACAAACAATAAAAACGAATGAGTTCTTTTACTTTCATGCCGGGGAAATAGTGATTCTGATCGGCTACATAACCGATCCTTGCTTTCACGCCGGGATTATCAAAGCCCTCTTGCTCCCCGATGCGGATACTGCCTTGGTCAGGCAGGTAAATGCCCGTCAGGCACTTAATCAGGGTGGTTTTGCCTGCACCGTTTTCCCCAATCAGACCGAAAATGGTTCCTTTGGTTACTCCTAAGTTGATGTTTTTTAACACTTCTTTATTTCCCAGTATTTTTGTAACTCCGCTGATCTCAATCATCAATCATTCACCTCTTTTCTAACTCCCGGTAAATATCCACCAGCATGGCCATTATTTCTTCCCGGCCTAACCCCATGTAATGGCTCTCTATGACCACCTTTTTCAGTAAATCCCGTACTTCCTGCAATTTTTCCTTATCCCTTTGCGGTTGATAGTTTTGAGCGATAAAAGTACCCTTGCCTCGGATCGTTTCGATAGCCTTCTCCCGCTCCAATTCCTGATAAGCTTTGGCAACGGTATTAGGATTGACCGTCAATAAAGTAGACATCTCCCGTACCGAAGGCAATCGATCACCCGGCTGCAGGATCCCCTTCATGATATTCTCTTTGACTTGCTCGATGATCTGTTCATAAATTGGCTTACTGCTTCGAGGATCAATGTTAAGCATCAATTCACCTCCGTCCGGAGACCTCATGCTGTATGGTGTGTATTAGTTGTACTAGTACACTTAATATATAATAAAAGTGCTCCCTAGTCAACAGCTTTGACAAAAAAAGCTAACGGCACTATCCCTGCCTAATTATGATTACGAAAAAGGCAATACTAAAGAAGAGATTGATGCCATATTAATGAAGCACTTTGGCAGAACGGTAAACAGCTATATTACTTCCTACGTATACTAACCGCTTTCTTCCTGAACAGGTTTAATTCGTCTCTTTCGCTTCCTTGGTTACATGCACATTCCCCCTCGCTAATGAAGCAAAAACTCCCGCAAAACAAAGAGCACTGAAGACCATAAAGGAAACTCTGGTACATTCGATCAATGAAGCCGTGGAGGCAAACTCCAATTCAACATTGCCCACAAAATAGGACAACATCAAGGTAACGATAGCCATACTCACCGACTGTCCCACCAACCGCATGGTTCCTAAAGTGGAAGAGGCCAAGCCGTAGACTTCTCTCCTGACGGAACTCATCACCGCATT
This sequence comes from Clostridia bacterium, assembly GCA_012512955.1. Classification (GTDB taxonomy): domain Bacteria; phylum Bacillota; class DULZ01; order DULZ01; family DULZ01; genus JAAZDD01. The sequence goes on along the minus strand of JAAZDD010000125.1, from coordinate 14,197 downwards.
GGTATTGGGGGAGGAAAACAGGGCAAAACCCGCTCCCATAAACAGGAGGTTAGCCATAACCACCGGGATGGGAGTACCCGGCCCCAGGAAACAGAAAACAACCAAGGTGACGGTGGTAACAGCCATACCCAGAGAAGCCACCTTGCGAGGCTCCACCCGGTCGGACAAGGAACCGGCCAGCGGGGACAACAAAGCCATCACCAGCGGCTGGGCCAGCAAAATCAACCCTGCCACTTGAGAGTCATAACCCCTTACCGACTGTAAATACAGGGACAACAAAAAAGTAGCGGCAAAAGTGGCACTATAGTTAATGAAGGCGGCTAAATTGGAAAAGGTCAGGGCCACGTTATTAATAAAGAGCTTTAAGTCCAGCAGGGGATTGGCCACCCTGGTTTCGTAATAAATGAATATTCCCAGGACAGCCAACCCAAAAGCTAATAAATACGGTGCCCAACTGACGGAGGTTAAAGAGGACAAACCATACATAAAAGCTACCAGGCTTACAAAATACAACAGGGCACCGACCCCATCATACCTTTGTCCTTTCGCCCCTACCCATTCCCCTTTCAGTTTCAGCAGGATCACCACTAACGCAGCAATGGCTAATAAGGAACAAAAGTAAAAGATAGCATGCCAACCAAACCGGTGATTGAGAAAACCTCCCAAAACCGGTCCCAGGGACAACCCCAGATAAACAGAGGCACTGTTAATCCCCAAAACTTTACCTCTCTCCAGAGGGGGATAAACAGAAGTCAAAATAGCCATGTTGGTCCCAAAAATCATGGCGCTGCCAATCCCCTGGAGCACCCTGTAAAAAATAAAGAGCCTGATATTGCCTGCCAAGCCACTGAGCAAGGAAAACACGGCAAATAAGAATACGCCGGTAATAAAGACCTTCTTCCTGCCGATAATATCCGCCAACCTGCCCATGGGTACCAGGAAAGCAGCCGAAGCCAACAAATAACTGCTGACCACCCAACCCAGTAAAGTAGCACTTGTCTGGAATTCCTCTCCGATGGCAGGGATAGCCAGATTGATGGAACTCCCCATAAAGGGAGTGAGGAATGCGGCCATGGTGGCAGAGATTAAAGCATACTTTTTCAGTGAAACATCGTTGCTCATCAATTCCACCTCGAATAGAAAAATTCAAAATAGTTTATACAAATCATTGTAATGGTACCAATCATTAACTGCAAGCAAAAGATACCAACCAAAAAATAAGGCGCTTTACGCACCTTATCCTTTTTCACCGTCATAGCCACCATGGGTTGAGACCCCGGTCTTGCCCGGGTTTTCCTTCATCTTCCTGTTGTTGGCCGCCAGTTTTCTCGCGGCCTTATCTTTTCTCACGTTGAACAGTTTATCTGCAGTCATTGACACCGCCTCCTTAGGGCTTATTGTACCATCCCTGCTTTCAGACTATGCTTCCCTGCCGTTATTCCTTTTCCAGGGACTGTTTCCAGGCTTCGCAAAAGTAAAGTCCCCTTTTAATTCCAATTAGGAGGGGACTACTAAACTAATAAATCAATTATCCTCTGTACATTTTCCCGCCGGGCTTTCCGCCCCATTTCCATGGTTCCCTGGGTGGGTATACGCACCAGCACCCTGCCGGTCCGGTCATCTCGCAGTGAAGCTACCATATCGGTAAAAATACTGCCCGGGGCAGGTTCACGATAAGCATGGACGGTAAAATCGTGCTTCAGACTCCGGTTATGAGCCGCCTTATCCTGAGCATTTTTGGCATACTGGGCCATCTTTTGCTCGTAACGGGCATGCTTGCTTTGGAGAACTTGCCGCATGGCTTCCATGCGCTCCTCCTGACCCCTGATTACCGGATGCAACTTCTGTAAGCGGACATTTTCCACGGTCTCCACCTGCCTTCCCGTCAATTCCGGCAGCCATTCCCTGTATCTAAAATTCTACCGTATCTTTCCAGTCTTGTAAACAGCCCAGGAACCGGTCACCAGTTTTTCACCAATACTTCCCGCACTTTACCTCTCTTGGCGGGAGCTGAATTAATGGCCCTGTTGGCCGTTACAATGATAATCTCATAATTCCGGTACAACTCCAGAATAAAAGGCGTTGCCGAATTGCTGAGCAGGCATTTTACCCCCTTTTCCGTCAGTTGATCATAGACCTCTTTTAACCGCTTTTGCTCCTCCCGGTTAAATCCGCCAAGGTCATATCCGGTGAAGCTGGCAGTAGGGCTGACCGGATCGTAGGGGGGATCAAAATAGACAAAATCTCCGGCCTGGACGGTTTCCACCGCCACCGCAAAATCAGCCACCAGCAGTTGGACTTCCGCCCTGTTTAAATACTCATGGACCGCCCTCAACACTGCCTCGTCTTTAAACTTAGGTGCTTTATACCTGCCGAAGGGAACATTAAACTGACCCTGGCTATTCACCCTGAACAAACCGTTGTAACAGGTTTTATTGAGGAAAATAAGGCGGGATGCCCTTTGAACCGGTGTCAGGCTGTGGTAACCGGCATGCCGGTCCAGTTCCCGCATTTGGTAGTAATAGGCTTCCTCGTTGACATGCCGGTCCAAATCCTCCAACAGTTCGGGCAACCGGTCTCTAATAACCCGGTAGCAATTAATCAGTTCTTCATTGGTATCGGCAATAACCGCCCTCGCCGGTTGTAAACCGAAAAGGACGGCTCCAGCTCCCACAAAAGGTTCATAATAGACGCCAAAGTCAGCCGGTATGTATTTCATGATTTCCGGCAAGAGCTGTCTTTTGCCGCCTGCCCATTTAAGAAAAGGCTTTGCTGACCGGTTACAATATTCCTTCATAACTGGCTCCTTCAACCGTTCCTTAATATAACTTTACCATAATCCCTCGCTTGTTCATAGCTTGTATAATGCAGCTCTGCTGTTCCTCATCCCACACTTGCTTCCCGGCCCTGATCTAAAGCCCGACAGGTAATGCCAGGCTTGTTTTTAACTATTTTGTTATCCTGGATCTGGTAACGACTCTAATAATGCTGTATTGCTGATCCGGATCCACATCTAAAAACCTAATCCCGGCGAGCCATTCCTCTCCTTGTTTTTGGGTCCAGACTACAGTACCTTCACAGGTAAACTCGTCAAAGACAACCCGCACCACGCTCTCTGCCGGCAAAGCAACCCTCAGTGAAAGCCTGATCCCGCCGATGCTAAGATCGTGAGCTTGGCAGAGAATTTTTTTCATTTCTATTTGGGGCGGCACAGGCCGATCTTTTAAAGCAGTCAGGTAAAGTTCCCCCTGGAGGAACACTTTCGTTCGATAGTAAGCTCTCCTGTCCAATTGCAGCCCACCCTGTTCGGGATTAAATTTACAACGCAGCTTGTAGGGACAACAGCCGGCAGGTAAGGTGGTGTGCTCGTGGTTGATCAGGCAGGTGATGAGTTGTTTGCAGTGTTCATCAGAAGCCGTTAAAATCCAGTCCGTATCAGCAAATCCTTTTTGCGTAGCAAGCTCATAGGTTATGTTTTGCAAAATATCTTGTTTAGAATAGCCCTCAGTTTCCGCCATGGGGAAATAGAAGAATTCATAATAAGCTTGGTCATTTTCCACTACTTCCTCAACAACAACCTGATACAATCGATCTCCGATCATAAAATCGTCGCTAAATGACCTTTTGTCTTTTTTTCTCAAAAAAGTACCTACCACGGTGTTCATCGTTTCTTTGCCGAAAATCTCTTTAACTGTCTTCCCGATTACACCTTTGATAAACAATTTCTTTCTGGTAAAATCCCGGGCTAAATCAACAAATTCCCGGTTGGCATACAATATTTTTCCCGCTTCATCAATCACCAAGTGGGCAAATGCCGCACCGCGTGGCATTTTTTTAGCAGCGTTATCAAAGATCGATAACATACTATCCCCTCCCAATCTAATGAGCTATTTCTCATCATCACAATCCCCCATCAATATATATCTCTCTATGTACTAAAAAGCCCCGGCACTGCCGGGGCTGAAAACGATCACGACGATCGGCAACCTGGCAGTCATGGCCTTTTCGGCTGTAGACACATGGCTTTGCGTCCCCGCCTTTCGACGGGTTTGCCAAATGTATTTAGTATACATCATATACAAGTTCTTCAATTATTATTATATAAAACAAACTATAATATTTCAATGGTTTTGTAAGCCGTATTTAAGAAATCCTTTTTGACTTGTTCCAAATTGCTGTTGGCCGCTTCCTCTGTTTTCCCCCGGACACAAAAGTAAATCCTGATTTTGGGCTCGGTGCCCGAGGGCCTGGCCATGACATAACCTCCCCCCTCAAAAGAAAAACGCAATACATTAGCCTGAGGCAATGTCAAGGGATAGTCGGTCCCGTCAGCCACATACCGTCCCTTGCCCACCAGATAATCCTCCACCTTCTCCAGGGGAAGACCTCCCACGGACTTTTCGCTGAATTGGCGCAGGTTAGCCATGATCCTTCCGATCTTTTCCTTCCCTTCCAGGCCGGGAAAAGACACCGCCACCTGTTCATCCAAGTAATAATCGTAGGTATCATAAAGATGGCGGAGTACATCTAAAAGGGTTTTCCCTTCTGTTTCCTTGTAATACAAAGCAGCCTCAGCGGTCAAAGCGGCGGCCTGCACCGCGTCTTTGTCCCGGGCGTAGGTCCCAGCCAAATAACCGTTACTTTCTTCAAAGCCGAACAGAAAAGTGCCCTTACCCCGCTCCTCCATTAATTTGATCTGCTCTCCAATATACTTGAAACCTACCGGCACATTGATCAGGGGAACCCCGAAATCGGCGGCAATCACCTCCGCCAGGTCCGTGGAAGCAATACTCTTCATCACTACCCCATCGGGCGGTAAAGTTCCCTGCTGCCGGAGCTGGGACAGCAGGTAGTAGAGGAGCACTACTCCCAACTGGTTCCCGGTTAATCCCCGGTAACTGCCGTCCTTGTCCCTCACCAATACTCCCAGCCTGTCCGCATCGGGATCCGTAGCCAGGATCAACTCTCCCCCGGTCTTTTGGGCATACCCCAAAGCTAGGGCAAAAGCCTCCCTCTCCTCAGGGTTAGGCACCTTTACCGTGGAAAACTCCGGATCCGGTTCGGCCTGCTCGGACACCACCGCCAGGGAAGTAAAGCCCAGTTCCTGCAGCAATTGCCGCACCGGCTTGTTGCCGGTACCGTGGAGAGGGGTGAATACCAGCTTCAAAGCAGAGCCTTTTTTCGCTGCCAATTCCCGGTTCAGCAGGTGCTTTTTGATTTCCTCCAGGTGAGCCCTATCGATCTCCGCTCCCACCGTCACCAGGAGTCCTTGCTCCCTGGCTGCTTCTTCCCGGGCAACGGTCACTTCCCAACTGTCCCGCTCTTGCAGTTTGGCCACAATCTTATTGGCTTTGCCGGGAGGTACCTGTCCCCCGTCCTCCCAGTAGACTTTACAGCCGTTATATTCTTTGGGGTTATGGCTGGCGGTAATCATGATCCCGGCCACAGTGCCCAGGTATCTTACGGCAAAAGACAGTTCCGGCGTAGGGCGCAACCCGTCAAAAAGATAAGCTTTAATCCCGTTGGCCGCCAGGACCAGGGCTGCCTCCCGGGCAAATTCCGGGGAACAGCGACGGCAATCGTAAGCGATGACCACTCCCCGGCGAGGGGCATCTTCCCCCGCCTCCTTAATCACCTCGGCCAGTCCCTGGATCACCCTTCTAATCCAGTAGATATTCAGGCGGTTGGTACCGGCTCCCAAAATACCCCGGATGCCCGCCGTGCCAAATTCCAACTCGCAACAAAACCGTTCTTCCAGCTCTTTGGGATCCTTGATGCCCAGGACTTCCCGGCGGGTTTCCTCGCTGAAATACGGGTTCTCCGTCCATAATTTAATTCTCTCCCGGATTACAGTATCCATCGTTGTTCCAACTCCTTTACCTGCCAATTAAACTTCCAAATCCCGGTTCACTTTTTAATCACCAGGTAACGGTTTAAGAGGGGATGCCCGTCTCCTTCCGCCAAGATACCCCACTGGGGATTGACCGCCAAATGCTGGAGGATTTGAGCAACAGTTTCCGTTTCTTCGGCCTGCCCCAATTCCCCGGCTAACTCCTCCACACCGAAGGAGCGGCCGGGATGACGGTTAAGCCAATCCACCACCCGGTTTTTCAAGGCGATTATCTCACCGGCACTTTTTTTGCCCAGTTCTACCGCCGGCTGGTGGTAAGCATTGATGTTGACCAGGAAAGCATACATGCTGACGGTCCTTTCGAACAAGGACAGCAACACCCCCAGGGAAAAACTGTTCAACTCCCGCAAAGAAATGGTGATGGAAGCCCTGCCTTTCATGGTTAAGGCTTTCCTGGTGCCCAGCAGGAAGGCCTGGAGATAATCGCCGCTGGTGCTGTTTTCTGCAATGATGGGAGAGGGTCCTTCCCGGTCTTTAAGCACCCGGATAAAAGTGACGAAAAAGTTGTCCGGCCCCTCCAGCAGCTGCTGCACATAGGAATGCTGGTCCGTGGATCCTTTATTGCCCAGCACCGCCAGTCCCTGGTGAACCGTATTCCCGGCCAGGTCTTTTTCCTTACCCAGGGATTCCATAATCAATTGCTGCAGGTATTTAGTGAATAATTCCAACCGGTCCTTATAGGGGAGCATCACCAGTTGCCGGCCCCCCTGTCCTTTGGTGAGCCAATACCACATCAAGGTCATCAAGGCTGCCGGGTTGTCCCTGGTGTTCTTTCGCCGTGACACCCGATCGCCTTCCCTGGCTCCCGCCAGGAGGCCGTCAATATCAATTCCTTGGAGAGCCAGGGGTAGCAGTCCTACCGCCGACAGCACCGAAGTCCTGCCCCCCACCCAGTCCCACATGGGGAAAGCAGCCAGCCATTTTTCCTCCCGGCCCAGCCGGTCCAGCTTGCTGCCTCTTTGAGTTATGATGACCCCGTGGTTAGGCAGGCTCAATCCCTGCCTGGCATAAAAGCGCCTGGTCTCCTCCATACCGTTTCTCGTTTCCACCGTTCCCCCGCTTTTGGAAATAACGATGGTCAGCGTCCGGTCCAAGTCTGTCTCCAATTGGGCAAAGACCCGGTCCATACCGTCAGGATCCGTATTGTCGATAAAATAGCCTTTTAACTTATCTTCCCCGTTTCCCAGTGCATCAGCCAGGAATCGGGGTCCCAGGCTGGAACCGCCAATACCGATCACCAAGTAATTAATGAAGGCCCGGCCCTTTTCCCCTCTGATGCTGCCCTCATGAACCCGGGCGGCAAAGGATTTAATCGCGGCCACCGTCTCCCTGATCTCCCGGGCAATGGCCGGATCGGGAGCCAGTTCCGGGCAGCGAAGCCAGTAATGGCCCACCATCCGTCCTTCATCAGGATTGGCTATGGCTCCTCCTTCCAACTCCGCCATTTGCTCATAAATTTCCGCCATTTTCCCTTCCATGGAAGGCAGGTAATCCTCCGGGAAAGGCACCCTGCTGATATCCAAAGTAAGGCCCAGGTGTTCATGATGAAACAGGTACTGCTTATACCGTTCCCACACGGTCTACTACCTCCTTTTTCCGTGTCCGCCAGGCAGGGATATGAAAAGGCTTGGAGCATGAAACCACAGGGAGTCTGCTGACCGGCGTTTGTTCATTGAATCCGCTCGCTGTTCAAAGCCAGCTCCTTTAACCAGTTTGCCGTCTCTTTGGTGAGGAGTTCCCGGTCCAGCTGCCACTCCCAATTCCCGTTAACGGTCCCCGGCACATTCATCCTGGCTTCCCCGCCCAGCCCCAAAATGTCCTGCAAAGGCACGATCACCCAGGGTGCCTCACTTTGGTACAGCAGTTCAATAACTTTCCGGGCCAAAGTTCTTGGAGAGGCAGTACCGTTACCCGTTAACTTTGCCAACCGGTCCTTGTTTTCCCGGCACCAGCTGAGCAAGGTGTCATTGTCATGGGTTCCCGTATAAAAAACATCCCCGGGTTTGACTTCTGCCAGCATCTCCTCGGCGGAGAACTGGAACACTTTCATGCCGGGCAGCCGGAAAATAGTTTTCAGGTTATGAACTTCCGGGGTTATAAAACCTAAATCCTCGACAATTAAGGGTAGGGGCCCCAACTCCCGGAACAGGGCCTCAAAAAACTCTTTGCCGGGCCCCTTTCGCCAATACCCGTCCTCTCCGGTCTCCGCATCCCCCGGCAGTTCCCAATAAGCCTCGAAACCCCGGAAATGATCCAGCCGCAAATAGTCCACCAGGGACAGGGCATGGCGAATCCGGTTCAGCCACCACCGGTAGCCGGTTTTGGCATGTTCCTCCCAGTCATAGAGAGGATTACCCCAATGCTGTCCCGTGGGCGAAAAGTAATCGGGGGGAACCCCGGCCACTTTCAGGGGTTTGCCCTCTTCATCCAGGCAGAACAACCCGGGATGGGCCCAGGTATCGCAACTGTCGGGGGCCACATAGATGGGCAGGTCGCCTAAGATCACAATCCCCCGGTGGTTGGCATATAACTTCAGTTTTTGCCATTGGCGATTAAATATGTATTGTTCAAACCGGTAATACTCCGGCGGTTCCCCTTCCTTCAGGGCCATATAATGACAATAATCCTCCAGCCACCAGGCATTTTCCTGCCGGAAGTCCAAGTATCCTGCATAAAATTGAGCTGAACAGTGACCGGGGAAGCGCCCAAATGCTTCTTTCAGGAGGCTTTCTTTCAACTGCCGGGCCAGACCGTAGTCAACCCGGTCCGGTCTTTTACCGGCGGGCAGGCCCTTTTCGGCTGCAGCTATTTGCGTTTCCGTCAGCAATCCTTCCTGTACCAGCCGGTAAGGATCAACCAGCAGCCGGTTACCGGCAAAGGCAGAAGGGCTGAGATAAGGAGAATTGCCCGGCCCCAGGGGGTTTAAGGGTAAGATCTGCCAGATCCTTTGCCCTGCAGCTGCCAGGAAATCAACGAATCGATAAGCTTCCTCCCCAAAATCCCCGATGCCAAAGGGCCCCGGCAGCGCAGTCACCGGTAACAGCACTCCGGCGGCCCGGGAAAGACTTTGGGCCGTTGCCTGCTGTTTTCCCTTTTGTCTCAGGTAGAGTATCTTTGCTCCCAACGGGGGAAGCTCCCATTCCTCCTCTCCCCCGCCGGTTTCTTCCCTGGCGTCCCAGAGGTCCAGCACCACTTGCTTCTCTCCCCAAGCCACCGGCAGGTCCGCTCCTTTAACTTTACGGGTTTCCTGAACACTGCGATTGACCAGGACCAATATTTCCTCCCCGGCTCCCCACCGTTTAAAGCCGTAAAGATCTTCACCCAACCAGAAGGACCGGAAATCCCCTTCCACCAGGACTTTATACTCCTGCCGCAGCTTGGTGGCCCGGCGATACCAGTCCAGGAGTTCCCGGTCTTCCCGTCCCCAGGGATAAGGACCCCGGTTGTAAGGGTCGGAGTACCCTTCCATTCCCGCTTCGTCACCGTAATAAATGCAGGGAACCCCGGGAAAAGTCATCTGCAGCAAAACCAGCAGTTTCAGCCTCCGGACGGCCAATTCCCTTGATTGGGGCGGTAACCGGTAGTCTTCTTTTTCTTTTTCCGGCAGGCTCTCTTCCGGCGGCGCCTCTCCCAAGAGGGTGAGGATCCGGATCCGGTCATGGCTTCCAATGAGATTCATGGCGGCATAATAGTTTTCCCGGGGATAATTCTCATAGAGACTCATGATCCGCCGGTGGGTGAGATGAGCTCCTGCCCTTCCCAGGAGGAAATCCAGCCAAATCTGCCGCAGGGGGTAGTTCATGACTGCGTCCAATTCTTCCCCCCACAGGTATTCCCGTCGCTTGCCGTAGCTGATTTTATTGGAGGCATCTTCCCAGACTTCGCCGATAAGAATCGCTTCCGGATCTGCCTCTTTTAAAGTACCGGCCAACTCTTTAATGAATTCATCAGGCAACTCATCGGCCACATCCAGCCGCCAGCCTTTGGCACCGGCTTTCAGCCAGTGTTTAATCACACTGTCTTCTCCGCCATAGATGAATTCCCGGTAGGAAGGCTCCATTTCCTGCACATTAGGCAGGGCATCCACTCCCCACCAGGACTCGTAATCATGGGGATACTCCCGGAAAATGTACCAGTGGTAATAAGGGGAGTCCTTGGACTGGAAAGCACCCAAACCAGGGTAATTGCCGTATTTGTTGAAATAAATGCTGTCGGCACCGGTGTGGCTGAACACCCCGTCCAGGATGACCCTGATTCCCCTGGCTTCCGCCTCCCGGGTCAACCGCCGGAATGTTTCCTCGTCCCCGTACATGGGATCGATTTTCAGGTAATCCCCTGTATCGTATTTGTGACTGCTGGCCGCTTCAAAGATAGGGTTCAGGTAGAGGATACTGACCCCCAACTCCCGGAGATAATCCAGCTTGGCAATGATGCCCTCCAGGTTCCCGCCGAAGAAGGTCCACCGTTCAATTCTCCCCTCCTCGTCCCGGATATAAAAAGGGGTGTCGTACCAGTCCAGATGCATCAGTCCTTTTTTCTTGAGGGGCTTACCGGCCAGGGAACGGGTAACAGGATCCCGGCCGGGGTGAAAACGGTCCACAAAGATCTGGTACATGATCCCCCGCTTGTACCAGGCCGGTACCGGCCTGGGTTTGAAGACGGTAATCTGGTAGCCGGGAGGCTCCTGTTCTGCCAGGGCCCCTTCCCCGCCCAGTCCTTCCCGGTTATTGCCGTAATAATAAAGCTGTTCTCCCCGGCGGAGGCGGAAATAATACCAGACCAACCCGGGTTCTTCCGGTACCTGATAATCAGCGGTGAAGACCTGGCGGTAGGGGCCCCTTCCTTCCCCTTCCTCCCTAGTCATCCTTAAAATCTTTTCCCTGTTTCTCTTTTCTTCCCAAACCCGCAACTCACACTCCAATTCCGGGGAGGAGGAATCCACGGCAATCCTTAAACGGATGAGACTGCCGCAGTCCACAGCCCCAAAGGGATAACGGTAATACCCTTCCTGAGAATGGTGGTAGGCTTTGAAATCCCCCAAGGTCCGCCCCCCTTTCCCTCCTTAGGATTCATCAATCAACTGGCAGTATAATTCCACATACCGGCGGGCCGGCTGTTCCCAGCTGCAGTCGGTTTCGTATGCCTGCTGTCTCAAGTGCTGCCAGGCCTCTTTATTTTCCCGGTACACCCTGATGGCTTCCTTGGCCGTAAACAGTAGTTCATGGGCATTGTAGTTGGCAAAGCTAAAACCGTTCCCCTCCCCGGTGTACCGGTTATAGGGAATCACCGTATCTCTCAAGCCCCCTGTTTCCCGGACCAGAGGCACAGTCCCGTAGCGCATGGCGATCATCTGGGACAGCCCGCAGGGTTCAAATAGAGAAGGCATCAGCAGCAGATCGGCCCCGGCATAAATTTTCCGGGCCAGGGATTCGTCAAATTTGATGGCCGCGGCCAGCTTTTCCGGATAACGGGCAGCATAGTAACGGAACAGGTTTTCATACCTCTCCTCACCGGTCCCCAGGACCACCAGCTGTATTTCCTCCTGGAGCAATTCCTCCAAAATGTGGGCCAATAAATCCAGCCCTTTCTGGACCACCAGCCGGGAGACGAGGGCCAGCACCGGAATCTCCTCCTTCACCGGTAGGCCCAGTAACTGCTGCAATCCCTTCTTGTTGACCGTTTTCTGCTCCAAACTGCCGTAGTTGGCAAAGAGATGAGGATCCGTTTGGGGATTATAATCTTCATAATCAATGCCGTTCAGAATGCCCACCAACCGGTCCTGCCTTTCCCGCAAAAGGGCATCCATGCCTTCTCCATAAAAGGAGTTTTGGATCTCCCCGGCATAAGTGGGACTGACGGTGGTAAGGGCATCGGCATACAGCAAAGCACCCTTCAGCAAGTTAACGCTGCCGCTGTACTCCAGGCTGACCCTGGCCCTCTCCCGGTGAACCAGCCCCAGTAAATCCCCCAGGGTATAAATGGGCATAATTCCCTGATGTTTCAAATTGTGAATGGTGAACAAGGTCTTCAGTTCATAGTAAAAGGGGTCCCCATGATAAAACTCTTTCAGCATCACCGGGATGAGGGCCGTATGCCAGTCATGGCAGTGGATAAGCTCCGGCTTAAACTCCTCCAGGTAGATGAGACTTTCCAGCACCCCCCGGCAGAAAAAGGCATAGCGTTCCCCGTCATCCTCATAGCCATAGAGGCGGTCCCTTTTAAAATAATACTCGTTGTCAAGGAAATAATAGTGGACTCCCCGGTACTTCAATTCCCCCAGCCCACAGTACTGCCGGCGCCAAGCCAGGTCCACTTTGAATTCGGCAATGGGTTTGATTTGCCTGCTTAACGCTTCCGGGATGGTACTGAACCGGGGCAGAATCACCCGTACTTCCCCCCGGACCTTATTCACGGCCGCCGGCAGTGAGCCCCCCACATCCCCCAATCCCCCCGTTTTGGCAAAAGGTGCCGCCTCTCCAATGGCAAACAGAACTTTCATGATGATACTCCTCCTGTCCTTACCCAATTAGCTGTCTTCTCAACGATCACCGGCCGGCTGGGTTGACCCTCCAACACAGTGTGTTCCTTGACTCGGACAAACTTATCCAGAATTACATGATCCAGAGTGACATTCCTACCGATAATACATTTTTGCATGATGATAGAGTTTTTTACTTTGGCGCCGGGCTTAATTTGCACTTGCCTGAAGATTATACTGTTTTCCACTTCTCCGTCTATTTTACAGCCGGAAGCGATCAGGGAATTTTTCACGGAGGCTCTGTGGCCGTACCGTGTCGGGGGGTTGTCAGCGATTTTGGTATGAATTCTGTTGTTTCCCCTGAACAATTCCTGCTGGATCTCCGGTTTCAGCAAATCCATGCTGCAGGCAAAATAGCCAGCCACGGAATCAATGCGCCCCACATAACCGGAAAATTCATAAGCATAAACCTGAAGTTTATTGAGCCTCCGGGAAACCCCCACCAGAAGATCCTGGTTATCTATGTTGTCGCAATCCTCCAAAAGCTCCAATAACAATTCCTTTTGAATAATCAGCATATCCAGAAATACTTTCCCGGACCCAGGCTCCCGCCGGGGACCAAAGGCTTTGACCCGTCCACCGGATTCCGGTTCCAAGCTGATGATTTCAGCTGCTTCCCCCGGTTGGGCCTCTTCCTTGTAAATCAAGGTAACATCGGCATTCTTACGGTGGTGAAAGTCCAGGACTTCCGTAAAATCAATATTGAGGACCAAATTGCTGCAGGTGATGATCACCTGTTGAGCCTGGTCTTTATATAAAAAATCAGCATTCCACGCCAAATCCTGGAGGGGAAACTTTCCCTTGTTTCCCTCCTGCCCGTAACCCGGCAGGATAAATAATCCTCCCGTTTTCCTGTCCAAGAGCCACTCTTTCCCCGCTCCCAAGTGGTCCAGCACCGACCGGTAGTGAAAAGGGGTAATAATACCTACCGTCCGCAAGCCGGAATTAACCAGGTTGGATAAAGGAAAATCCAGCAGCCGGTACCTGCCGCCAAAGGGCAACGCCGCCAGGGGACGGTCCCGCGTAAGTCCCATCATTAATTCCGACGGGCAACCGCCGGCAATTATTCCAATCACCTTTCCCATCCCTGACCCCTCCTCTCTCCTTGATTAAGCTAGAGCCTCCTGCCGTACACCGTTTTTGGCCAGCAGGCGATCGTCGATAACCGTAATCACCCGTTGATTTGTTTTGGAGGCGTGTTCCAAACCGATACAGCGACCGGGAGGCACCTGAACATTCTCCCCCACAATGGCAGTTTTCAAAGCGGCTCCTTCACCGATAACTCCATGGGGCAGTACAATGGAATCCAGGACCTTGGCGCCCTCTCCCACCAAGACACCGGGAGCCAGGATGGAATTGACCACTTCCCCCAGGATAATGCAACCGTTGCTGACCAGGCTGTTGGTGATTTTGGCCCGAGGTCCCAAGTAATGGGGCGCCAGCACATCGGAATTGGAAAAGATCCTCAGGCTGTTGTCATAAATGTCCAGTTGGGGCTTTTTGCTTAAAAGATCCATATTAGCCTCGTAATAACTGTCAATAGTGCCCACATCTCTCCAATAGCCCTGAAAACGGTAAGCATACAATTTTTTTCCCTGGTCCAGCATCATGGGGATCACATTTTTGCCAAAATCATGTTCTGATTGGGGATCTGCTTCATCTTCAATCAAAGCCTGCCTGAGTACCGGCCAGTCAAAGATGTAAATGCCCATGGAAGCCAGGTTACTGTCGGCGTCCTTGGGTTTTTC
>JAAZDD010000124.1 GCA_012512955.1 Clostridia bacterium | reverse complement strand
CCGTTGACGTAAGAGGTGAGCATTCCATGGAAAGTAAACCGCTGATCAATATCTTAAACCAAATACAGGAAGAACAAGGTTTTATCCCGCGGCCTGCCGTTGAAGAATTGGCCAAAGCTGCAGGCATACCGGTCTCCCAACTTTACGGTTTGGTCAGCTTCTTTAAGTCTTTTCGCACCAGACCGCCCGGAAAGCACCGGATTTCCGTCTGTTACGGTACCGCCTGCTATGCCAGGGGAGCACCGCACATCTACAACCGTCTTGTAGATGAATTGGAATTATATGATACTGATACATCAGCAGACGGTTTATTTACCGTGGAAAAAGTCTATTGTGTGGGCGCTTGCAGCCGGGCTCCCCTCATGATGGTAGATGATGTTATATGGGGAAAACTCAAATCTTACCAGGTGCCTTTAATGTTGCAGGAGCTCCGCAAAGCAAAATGAAGAATACAACGGCTGCCGCGCTCAAAGACCTGAACATCAAAGGACAAAAGAGCCTTTGCCCGCCGGTTTCCCGCATCAGCATTGGCTTGGCTACCTGCGGTCAGGCTACGGGAGCCATCAATCTCAACCGGGTACTGGCCGGAAAAAAAGATCTGGCCGGTATAGCCAAAGTAGTGACGGTAGGCTGCCTGGGAGCCTGTTATGCTGAACCGTTGGTAAGCGTTCGCACCCCTGACGGAACCCATTATTTCTACGGCAAGCTGGATAAACAATCACTATGGCATATCATCCGGGCAGCCAAAGGTGAGCCGGTCAGGCAAAACCGGCTTGCTGTCGCCAGGGAACGGGAAAAAGGAGTCCTGCGAGGAATCCAGGACTTAGAGTTTACGGAAATCAGCAGTTCCCATTTCGAAAGATTCCTGAAACCACAATTGAAACGGGTTACCCGTCGCTGCGGTTTGATCGATCCCCGGAATTTAAATGAATATGTGGCTATGGAAGGCTACCAAGCCCTGGCGCAAGCCCTTTTTCAACTCCGGCCTCATCAGGTCATTGCCGCCGTCGAAGCTTCCGGTTTACGCGGCCGGGGAGGGGCCGGTTTCCCTACCGGACAAAAATGGAGGATTGCAGCCGGGAACCCCGATCCGGTAAAGATCGTGATAGCTAATGCCGATGAGGGAGATCCCGGTGCCTACATGGATCGTGCCTTGCTGGAGAGTGACCCCCACAGTGTCCTGGAAGGCCTAATTTTGGCCGGTTACGCCATAGGCGCCTCCACAGCATATATATTTATCCGTCATGAATACTCCCTGGCCATCCGCACCTTGCGCAAGGCTATTTCCGATGCTCAGGCCGCCGGGTTACTGGGGGAGCGGATCTTAGGCTCCGATTACAGCCTGGAAGTAATCCCGGTGGAAAGCGCCGGCGCTTTTGTCTGCGGCGAGGAAACGGCCCTGTTGCAAATTATAGAGAACAAAAGGGGAGAACCGCGTTTAAGGCCTCCCTATCCTGCCGCCGGCGGTTTATGGGAGCACCCGACGGTGGTAAATAACATCGAAACCCTGGCCAATATTCCCTGGATCCTGCTGCACGGACCGGATGACTTCCGCCAGGTAGGTACTGCCAAAAGCCCGGGCACCAAGATCTTCTGCCTCACCGGTGATGTGAAACGGATGGGCTTCATTGAGGTCCCCTTAGGTCTCAGCACGCAAGTACTGGTGGAGCAAATAGGGGGTGCAGCCAAAGATTCCGTCAAAGCTTTGCAAATCGGGGGGCCTTCCGGCGGGATTATTCCCTACAAAAATTTCCAATTGGATTATGAAACCCTTTCTACTGCCGGCGCCATTATGGGCTCAGGAGGGTTGGTGGTCCTGGGCTACAACAGGTGTGTGGTGGATTTGGCCAGGCATTTGGTCCATTTTATGGCTGATGAATCCTGCGGAAAATGCGTTGCCTGCAGGGATGGGCTCCCCCAGTTGGAACTCAAATAGCTGTCCCTGACCACAGGTAATGGTCAGGAGGACACCTTGAGAGAGATTGATGACCTGAGCCGGGCTATTGCCGGATTGGCTTTATGTGGGTTGGGGCAAACGGCTGTAAACCCGGTGTTGACTTCCTTCCAGTATTGCAGGGATGAATACCAAGCCCATGTCAGGGGCAAATGCCCGGCTCTAAGCTGCAAACCTTTAATCGACTTTGAGATCAATACGGCCTGCAAGCTGTGCCGTGCCTGCTTTGTAGTTTGTCCTACGGGGGCGGTAAAACTCAGGGCCGGTCAAGAGGGACGTGTTTTCGTCGACCGGGAACTCTGCAGCAAATGCTGGGCTTGCTATGAAACCTGTCCTTTTGGCCTGATTAAAGTCACTTCGGAGGAATACCCATGGCTCCGCAAGTAGAAATCATGGTGAACGGCACACCGGTACAAGTAAACAAGGATGTTCCCCTGCTGCAAGGACTCCGGGAACAAAATTTTTCCATTCCTTCCTTATGTTTCAACCCGGTCCTTACCGGTAACGGCAGTTGTGGCTTATGCATCGTCGAAGTCTTCCAGCACGATGGTCCTTATTTAGTGCACAGCTGCTTACTTTACCCCAGGCAAGGCCTGAAAATTAAAACGGATACAGCCCGGGTCAAACAGGTACGAAGACAGGCTGCACAACTCCTGTATTCCCGGGGACCCTTTCCCAAACAGGAGGTAAACGAATTACTGTTGGCTCTGATCCAAACAGAAAACAAGGACGGAAATACCATTACCGGTGAAACCGGAACCGGTTCCTTCACCGGCTGCCTTTTATGCGGACTCTGTGTCCGGATTTGCCAAAAGATTGGCCGGAACCGGCTCACCTTTGTGGGCAGGGGCAAGGAAATGCACGTGGAGTTGGTTTCGGAGCGGGGAGAATCCTGTGGCTCTTGCCGGGCTTGCTGTCGTATTTGCCCTACAGGCTATATCGCTCCGAGCCCCCAGGAAGCTTTCCCACCAAAACTATATAAATGATCGAGCAGTTATAACCTTGCGCATTATTTTAAGGAAAGGAAGGATGTCCATGTGTTTCAGGCCAACAACCGCTGTTAAGAAAGTCAAAAAATGTAAAGAATGCCAGGCGGTAAACCCGCCTACCGCTACAGCCTGCAACAAATGCGGCGCAGAATTGCCTGATTTGCCCTCGCCTCCCGGCGTATCAGCCCCTCAGAATAAACCACCGGTAAAATAGGATTATGGTCAAAACCAGGCATGCTCAACATGAATTGGATTACAATCCATGTTGAGCATCTCTCTTTGAAAAAATAATCCAATTTATTGATAATCATTATTGACAATGCTAAATTAAGGTGTTATTATTTAAGTAAACTATACCTTTTGAGTATACATTGGAGGAACTAATGCAATTAACCCAGGCAACGGACTATTCGCTGCGAGTTGTTCTCTACCTGGCCACGCTGGAGCCGGGAGTGGTTGTTACAGCGAAAGAT
>JAAZDD010000123.1 GCA_012512955.1 Clostridia bacterium | reverse complement strand
GAATTATAAGGACTAGCGTTATTGCAAAAGGCTCATATACGTGTCAGTAACAAACTGAGAGAACAAAACGAAAGTATGTAATCCTGTCTCAAATATCCAACGAGTACCTGTATGAATACTTTCCAAATGAAAAACGTTTGAGGTTATCTGACAAATTTAATGAGCTGTTTGATACTCCGGAGAGCACCGATGAAATAGCCCGCCTTCTGAAAGATGCATTGTCCGAACACAACATCGACTGGCCGGATGACATTATCAGACTTCTTTTACCGGGAGGGAGAACGGGGGCTTTCAAGGCGATTAACTCCTATATCTACGACCCTCGAGGAAGAACAGAATGTATCATCGGAAAACTAATCGATGTTAGCGAAGAAATAGCTGAAAAGGAAGAACTGCTTATTAAGTCACAAATAGACGAGATGACCGGCCTCTATAACGCGGCCACAACAAGAAACCTGATTATTGCCAGGCTCCAGCAAAAAGAAAACCATATTACAGATGCCTTCATCCTGATGGACTGTGACAACTTCAAAAACATCAATGATACCCAAGGTCATTTGGCCGGTAATCAGGCATTAAAACATATCGCGGCAGTAATGAAGCAAACCTTTCGAAACACCGATATCCTTGGACGTCTTGGCGGAGACGAGTTCTGTGTCTATATGAAAGATGTACCCTCTGTTACCTTTGTTAATGAAAAATGCCGGAAATTATGTACTTTGATTAAAAATACTGCTGAAGATGCTGATTTATCCGTCAGCATTGGTATCGCTATGGTTGGTGATATAGAATCATATGAAGCCATTTTCAAAAAAGCGGATGCCGTATTGTACCTGGCCAAAGATAGGGGTAAAGCCCAGATTATCATTTACAATTCTGATTAAAGGATTTACAAGCAAGGCAGATGCTTATTTAGAGGTGGATAAGGAGCCCCAAAAAGTAAAGGCAGTACATTGGCACCAAGCCAACCAGTCGATACCGGTTAGGACAGGTTGGTATTCTGCAGGTACCCGATAACGGTGGTAGCCATGATCCGGTAACCTTTACGATTGGGATGGCCGGAATCTGAATAATAATCCGGATTGGCGGTGCCGTCGGAACCCAGCATCGGTGTATAAAAATCGACTAAATTCACCTTATTTTTTGCGGCAAAGAGGCGCATCCAATCCCGGTAGCGGTCCAGAAAGGGAGCGGTCCTGATCGCCTGCTCAAGATATGGGTCGTCAAAGGCATGAATATTGATGGGTATGGGCAGTCCCAAATGAAATCTGATGTGATTGGCGCGGGCCATATTAAACATGGTCGTTACATTTTCTTGCACAGTTCTTAAAGGTATGGAATTCCAGGCATCGTTAGTTCCACCCATTACAAGTACATCCGTAGGTGTCAACGCTAATACATCCGATTTAAATCTGGACAGCATGTCTCCCAGGGTATCCCCGTTATGGCCTTTATTGACCAACGTTACGTTTACGGAAGCCTGGGACAGGTATACCCAAGAAGAAGCCGGTCCGTAAGGATATCCATAAGTGATGCTGTCTCCCAGACAAACAAACAACATAATTTCTCCCTGCCTCAAGATACAAAGAATTCTGGTTACCATTATAAGTTTAACTATTTAAGAATAACTTCGCAACCCAAACTAAAAAACTCCGGCAGAAAAAGGTTTTTTATAGTTTTTCGAGAATTCTATTCTATCAGACTGTTCAGTAAAACAGAAGGAGGACTAGGTGCAATGAGCAATCAGGCTAAATTGGTGGAATTGGAAATACGGGACAGATTGGCGATTATCACCATCAATAACCCTCCGGTCAATCCCCTGACCAAAGAGGTCTTGATTGAACTGGAAAATACTGTAGATGAATTAAGCGGTAGTGAGGATGTCTGGGCCTTGATCATTACCGGTGCGGGGGAAAAGGCCTTTGTAGCCGGTGCTGATATTCGCCAGTTTCCTCACCTGAAGCAAGAAGAAGGGCGGAAAATGGCCGAGTGGGGCCAGCAGATCTTTGATAAGATCGCTGCTTTGAAAATGCCCGTCATTGCGGCTATTAACGGTTTTGCTTTGGGTGGTGGCTGCGAGCTAGCCATGGCTTGCGATATCCGGGTTGCCGCGGAAAATGCCAAACTGGGGCAGCCGGAAGTGAATCTGGGCGTAATGCCCGGCTACGGTGGCACCCAGAGATTGCCCAGGCTGGTTGGGTTGGGCAAAGCTAAAGAGCTGATCTTTTCCGGAGAGACCATTGATGCAGCCGAAGCCTACCGGATCGGTCTGGTGGACCGGCTGGTACCCCAAGGACGAGCCCTGGAGGAGGCCATCAAGCTGGCAGAGGTGATCTTGACCAGAGCACCCATTGCAGTAAGGCTAGCTAAGGAAGCCATTGATAAAGGCTGGGAATTGCCCCTCCGGGAAGGTCAGGAACTGGAGGCCCGGTTATTTGGTTTAACGATGGATACCGAGGACAAAAATGAAGGGGCTACGGCATTTTTGGAAAAGAGGGCGGCAACTTTTAGGGGTAAATAAGGTATAATAAGGGTAGTGCAGGAGCTACAACAGGATCCGTAGGTGGTGAGCTGTTTGTCCTCTATAGAGGTACCCCTTTGTGAAGAATTTTGTTTTGACCAGGAAGCTGTCCTTAAAGCAAAAAAACAACAATTGACGGACGATGAAGTGAACAAACTGGCGGACACCTTCAGGGCTTTGGGGGATCCTACCAGGATTAGGATTATCCAAGCTCTCCGTCATGAGGAACTGTGTGTCTGCGATCTGTCTTGTGTGCTGGGGATGAGCCAATCTGCGGTGTCCCACCAATTGCGGGTACTGCGAAATTTACGCTTGGTTAAATTCCGCAAGTCCGGCAAAAATGTCTATTATTCATTGGATGATGAGCATATTGTACTCCTTTTTGACCAGGGACTGGATCACATTCGTCATGAGTGACCGTCAACTGGTCATTTTTTCTTTGCCAGGTGTTCTTTGGCATTCCTGATTGGCTATTTAGTTTGGACTGGCCCTGTGATATAATGACAGTTAGTCCAAAAGGATTGGTTTGAGAGAGTACGAATAGTGAAGGAGGCCGGGCCGTGGAACGCGATGAAACAAAGCTTATTGCAAGATCCCAAAACGGCGATGTAGAGGCCTTTGGAGAATTGGTAACTATTTATCAAAAACAAGTATATACAGTTGCTTATCGTTTTATGGGCAATCCCGAAGACGCCTGCGACTTGGCTCAGGAGGCCTTTGTCAGGGCCTTTAAAGCCATTGGTCGCTTTAGAGGAGAAGCCTCTTTCAAGACTTGGATTTATCATATTGTCGCCAATGTTTGCCGGGATGAGCTGCGGAAACGGAAAAAACAGAGCGTTGTTTCCCTTGACAGTCCTATTGCTACCGATGATGGGTATATTAACAGGGAGCAGGAGGATTGGTCTCTCGCCCCTGAGCGGATCTATGAGAGTAAGGAGTTGCAAGAGACTATTCAAGAATTATTAAATCAATTAATACCTGAGTACCGGCAGGTACTGGTACTGAGGGAGATTCAAGGTTTCACGTATGAAGAAATAGCTAACATTCTGCAATGCTCATTAGGTACTGTTAAATCCAGGATCAACAGAGCCAGAAAGGCCATGAGAGATCTAATCGCCGGCAATAAGGAACTTTTTGAAGGGACCTCACGTCTAGTGGAATGAAGGGAGGGAGAAGCATGATTGATTGTGGATTTGTCCAAGAGAACCTGTCAGCTTATATTGATGAGGAACTGGACTCGGATCAAGGACGGCAGATTCAGCATCACCTGCAGACATGTCAGGTTTGCAATAAAGAATATACGGAATTACTCATAACTGCTACAATCATGCGCTCCTTGAGTGAAATAGAGCCTCCTCCGGGAATTATTAAAGAACGGGTTAAAGAGAGATTATTGAACGAAGGGGTTAGTAATCCTGTTTCCAGGATTAAAAGAGTTAAATGGTATTCCTTTGGTGCCGTAGCAGCCGGTCTTTTATTGTTATTAGGGTCGTGGAACTTCCTGTTTGACGGTGGTTTGGCCAAATTCCCGGCGGATACTGCCGGAACCCAGGAAATTGCCATGGAAATGCCCGCTTCCGAGGAAAGGGATGCTGTTAAGGAAGAATTAATGGCAGAGCCTTTTACGATGGCAGCGCCGGAAGCGGGGATACCTCCTGAGGAACAGGCTTCGTTAAGTATTCCTCAAGAGACCTTGGAGGGGGGTACCGGCGGCGTAGATGCTGATGTGGTTCCGGACCCAGCCGGGCAACTGTTGCCCGGTGAAAACGGTAAGGAGACTGCGCCACCAGAGCAGGTTAGTCTGACCGGACAATACGACTACGGTGTGGGAAGTACCCCGGCTGAAGCGGAAGAAATATCTATTGCATCTGTAGGAGCAGGTAAAGCCGGTCAAGCTTCACCCCTTGAGGATGAGAAAGCTAAAGCGGAAGCGAGCAGAATGATGACTATGAGTGTCTTACCTCCCGGGCAGGGGCTGCGACTGGAACTGGAGTTAAAGACCCAGGATTTGTCACAGACCCATAAAGCCATAGAAAGGATTGCCCAAGTTCACCAATTGGAGGTATTGTCCCAGGAAAATGACCAGGTGTTACTCTTGGAGGTTGTTGTACCCATATCCCAACAAGGAGAGGTATTGGAGGAACTCAAAGGTCTGGGACATGTAACCGGGGAAACTGCTTCGGATCCGGATTTGGGCAGGAAAATAGCTGCTTTGATTAGCGGGAAAAGAGAGTTGGTTCAGCAGCAAATTGAATTGAGGGCATTGATCAGTAACGGAGGCACTCCGGAAAACATGGAGGCTTGGCGACAAGAGTTATCCGCCGTAACAGAGGAAGTGGAGAAGATAGCGGCGCAGATAACTGAATTGGAAGCTGAACATGGGCCTACCTCTATTAAGGTGATACTGGTGAAATAAAGTAATCTAGTAACTAATATTTGGTATGCAGGAGATTAATTCTTGCATACCGAATTTTCATTTTGGGCATAAATTTTGAATGAAATGTAAGGGGGACTTACCTTGACCTATAAAGGAAAGCGGTTATTAATCATTGACGGCAGCAGCCTGGCCCATCGGGCTTTTTACGCGCTACCACTGTTGACCAACCGCCAAGGAGTTTATACCAACGCTGCCTATGGTTTTTTGACCATGTTACTTAAAATATTGGCCAGTGAACCCATCGATTATATCGGTGTTGCCTTTGACAAGGGACGGGTTACTTTCCGCACGGAGCAATATGCGGCTTATAAAGGGCATCGTAAGGCAACACCCCCCGAACTGGCACCCCAGTTTGCCATCATCAAAGACCTGCTGGCAGCGTTACGGATCCCCAGTTATGAGCTGGATAATTATGAGGCCGATGATTTAATCGGAACCTTGGCCAAAAAGGCAGAGGGTTTAGGTTTCGAAGTACTGATCTTGACCGGGGACAGGGACGCCCTGCACTTGGTATCCGGTCGAACTAAAGTGCTGCTTACCAGAAAAGGCATCAGCCAAATAGATAGCTACGATGAAAATGCAATCCAAGAAAAATATGGGCTGACACCGGCCCAGTTAATTGATGTAAAAGGTTTGATGGGCGACAGTTCCGATAACATTCCAGGCGTTCCGGGAGTGGGAGAAAAGACGGCGGTAAAGCTAATTAAAGAGTTTGGCGATCTTGAGCAGGTACTGGCAAATATAGAGCAAATCAACGGTCCCAAACTGCGGGAAAACCTTGATCAATATCGAGAACAAGCTTTGTTAAGCAAAAAACTGGCTACCATCGTTTGCGATGCACCGCTAGATTTCTGTTTTGACGAATGTCTCTACCAAAAACCCGATTACCCTGCTTTACTGGATTTATATAAAGAACTGGAGTTTAATAGCCTGGTACCCGGCGTTCTGGCGGAAATGAAAGAAACCCAGCAATCACCTGTAGCCGAAGAACCGGGTCAAGAGGGAAGCAATGTCAGGGAATTGATGACCCTTCAGGATTTTAAGGATTGTTGCCTGGAATTGGCCGAGCAAACTTACCTGGCGGTGGAATGGGATATTGAGGGTTCCCATTACCTGAAAGGCAGTCTCAAAGCCGTTGGTATTGCCGGCAAAGAGCAGGCCCTTGGCTATGAATTAAAGCCCGGTGAAGAAGGCCTGGTATTGGATTTTCTAAAAGAGTTCCTGGGAGGGACCGGCAGGCAATTGATCCTTCATGATGGGAAGCAGTTGTTAGCTTTTTGCCGTTACAGGAATTTTCCCCTGTTTGAATTAGCCGGGGATACCATGGTGGCAGCTTATTTGCTGAACCCCGGCGCAGGTCAGCAGACTCTGGAGCAAATAGTGCTGGAACACTTGAATTTGCCCCTGGTGGCTGGAGAAAGCCCCGCCCTTGCTGCTGCCGGAAAAGCTGCCCAGATTTTCCGCCTCCATCCCGTTTTACTGGAAAAGCTGAAGGAAACGGAAATGCTGGAGTTATACCGGCAGGTTGAACTGCCCCTGGTGGGAATTTTGGCGGCCATGGAAGCCAGGGGAGTCAAGCTTGACCTGCCCCAGTTGGAGGAAATGGGCAGCCGGCTGGCCCAAAGCATTGACCAGGTTACGAAAGATATTTATCTATTGGCCGGAGAAGAGTTTAATATCAATTCGCCTAAGCAGTTGGGAAGGATTCTGTTTGATAAGCTGGGTCTACCTCCCGTGAAAAAGACGAAAACGGGTTATTCTACCAATGCGGAGGTCTTGGAGGAACTGGCCCCGCGCCATCCCATTGTAGCCAATATACTTCACTACCGGCAATTGGTTAAGCTACAAAGCACCTATATTGAGGGACTAAGGTCCTTGGCGGACCCTCAGACAGGAAAAGTACATACGACCTTTAATCAAACAGTTACGGCCACCGGTCGCCTCAGCAGTCAGGAGCCCAACTTGCAGAATATCCCTATCCGGTTGGAACTGGGCCGTTTAATCCGGAAAGCATTTATCCCCTCCGGGAAGGGAAGGCTTATTCTGGCCGCTGATTATTCCCAGATTGAATTGCGGGTGCTGGCTCACATTTCCGGAGATGCCAATCTGATCGATGCTTTTATTAAAGGACAAGATATTCATACCCGTACAGCCAGCGAAGTCTTTGGGGTAGCCATTGAAGAAGTGACCCCCGAAATGCGGCGACAGGCCAAAGCAGTCAACTTCGGGATTGTTTATGGGATCAGTGATTATGGTTTGAGCAGGGATCTGGGCATTTCCAGGAAAGAAGCGGGAAAATATATCGATCTCTACTTTTCCCGCTATCCCGGAGTGAAGAACTATATTGACCGGGTCATCCTGGAAGCCAAGGAAAAAGGTTATGTGGCCACTCTTTTGAATCGCAGGCGATACTTGCCGGATCTGTTCAGTTCCAATCGCAATATCCGGGCCTTCGGGGAACGAACGGCCATGAATACACCCATCCAGGGAACGGCTGCCGATATTATCAAACTGGCTATGATTGAGGTGGAAAAGCAGCTGAGAGCTCATGACATGGAGACAGAGATGATCCTGCAGGTCCATGATGAATTGATTTTCGAGGTGCCGGAAGCGGAATTGTCCCTGGCTGCCAAAATAATCGGAGGAGCCATGGAAAATGCTCTGCCGTTGCAAGTTCCGTTGGTGGTAGAAGTAAAAGTGGGACCCAACTGGTATGATATGAGAGTAATGGAGAGGGAGAATCAGAATGCCTGAGCTACCGGAAGTGGAAACAGTAAAACGTTCTTTAAGTGGCAAATTGATCGGCAAAGAAATTCGTGATTTGGAGATTTATTTCAGCGGTAATATTCGCCGGCCCGATCCCTTACTGATGGGGGAAATGATCCGGGGGAAGAAATTTCTGGGGATTGACAGACGAGGAAAATATCTCATCTTTACTCTTTCGGAAGATTTGGCCCTGGTAGTGCACCTGCGCATGACAGGGCAACTCCTGTATGTGGATGCTGCTTTTCCCAAAGACAAACATACCCATTTGGTGTTTTCCTTATCAGACGGGATGGAGCTCCGTTATGCAGACCTCCGGAAATTTGGCACTTTTGATTTAATTCCGTTGTCCGAATTGCCCCAACTGAAGGGATTGGCCCAACTGGGCGTTGAACCCCTATCCGGGGATTTTACCGTCCAATGGTTGGACCAAATGCTCCAGAATAAGAACAGGTCGATTAAGAATGTGTTGTTGGACCAGACGATAATTGCCGGGATCGGCAACATTTATGCCGATGAAATTCTTTATGAAGGAGGAATTCATCCCGAAACCATCGCCTGTAATTTGACGGAAGACCAGGTCCGGCAGTTGTGGCAGGCCACCGTCAAACTGCTGAACCTGGGGATTGAGCACCGTGGTACCTCCATCAGAAATTATGTGGACGGAGACGGCAGGCAGGGAGGATTTCAGGAATTGCTGAAGGTCTATGGACGCCGGGGCGAACCTTGTGTTCGTTGCGGCAGTCCCATTGGGAAAACGAAGGTGCAGGGACGGGGTACTTATTATTGTCCCAACTGCCAACCAAAAGTTTGAGGCTTTGGGGTGAACTTATGTATGTAATCGGTTTGACAGGGGGCATCGGCAGCGGCAAAAGTACGGTGGCTGCCATGTTGCGGGAACTGGGGGCGGTGGTCATCGATGCTGACCAGGTGGCGAGGCAGGTGGTCCGGCCCGGAGGCAAAGCCCTGGCTGCCATTGTGGAGCATTTCGGTGAGCAAGTGTTGTCCCCCGACGGGACGCTCAATCGCCCAGTCCTGGGTGCCATTATTTTTCAGGATGAAAATAAAAGAAAGCTCCTCAATAGGATCACTCACCCGGTCATCAAAGAGGAAATTGCCACGCACCTGGAAGAAATCCAGGCTGCAGATCCCCAGGCGGTGGTCATCATCGAGGCGCCCCTTTTGATTGAAGCGGGTATGACGGAGATGGTGGATGAGATCTGGGTGGTTACGGTTGAGCCCGGGATACAGGTTAAGAGAGTGATGGAGCGGGATAAACTAGACTATGAGGCGGCTTTGCGGCGGGTAGAGAGCCAGATGACCAATGAAGAAAGGCTGCAATACAGCCAGGTGGAGATCTCCGCCGGAAAAAGCCTGGCAGAAGTGCGGCAGCAGGTGGAACAGGAATGGCGGCGGTTAAAAACAATCCTGGAGGGAAGCGGTGTTTAAATACGGCGTTATTAAATCTGGGGTGATGATGATCATTTTTTTGGTCATCATGGCCATAGGAGTTTTGTTTTTGCCCTGGTTGTGGCGGGTGTTTTATCCCTTGCCCTACCGGGATACCATCTTTGCCCAGGCAGAAGCGGCAGGAGTGGATCCTTATTTGGTGATGGCTGTAATCAGAGTGGAAAGTAAATTCCGTCCCAAGGCTCTCTCGGTACGGGGGGCAAAGGGACTGATGCAGTTGATGCCGGAGACGGCCCGGTGGGCCGCCGGGCAGATGGGTGAGGAATACCGCCCGGATCTTCTCTTTGACGTGGTGTACAATACCAAAATCGGCTGCTGGTATTTGGCCAGCCTGATTGAAGAGTTCGACGGGAATTTGCCTGCCGCTTTGGCAGCTTATAACGGCGGTCCCAATAACGTCAAACAATGGCTCCAGGAGGGGAAATGGAACGGGGAATTGGAAACCGTCGATGATATTCCCTTTCAGGAAACCAGGGATTTTGTCCGAAGGGTGTTAAAGGATCATGATACGTACCGCAGAATTTACGGTTGGTATCCAAATTTCGCGGGAAAAGGAGGTTTTTGGGGAACAATACCGAATAGGAGTTTTGTAAAGATGCATAGTTAAGAGGTGGAAGTATTGAAGGGCAAAGAAATAACTACACTGGAGCAAGTCAATGCCATAAAGTGCAGCCCGGATCGCAAGTTTTTTTCAGCTGAGCACGACGAAATTGAATCCGGTGCCACGACGGACATTTACTTTATCAGGACCCTGGAAATCCTCTCCCATTTGGGTTTATCCGATACTGAAGTTGTTGGTGAAGTGTTTGGGCGTAGGAGCGGCATTGTGGCGGGTGTAGAGGAAGTAAAAAATTTGCTGAAGGGAAAGCCGATCGAAGTATGGTCCCTGCCGGAAGGTGCTTCTTTTGAGAGAAAAGAAGTGATCATGCGGATTAAAGGACCTTATTGCGAGTTCGGCGCTTTTGAGACTGTATTGCTGGGAATGCTGGCCAGTTCCAGCGGCTGGGCTACCGCGGCCAGGGAGGTTAAGGAAGCCGCCGGCGATAAGCCGGTGATCTGTTTTGGGGCCCGTCATGTCCACCCGGCGGTGGCGCCGGTAATGGAAAGGGCTGCCTTGATTGGGGGCGCCGACGGGGCCAGTTGTATTTTGGCGGCCAAGATGGCCGGGAGAGAACCTCAGGGGACAGTTCCCCATGCTGTTTTTTTGATCATTGGTGATACCCTGGAGACGGCTAAAGCTTATCACCAATTGATGCCTCCTGAGGCCAAGCGAATTATGCTGGTCGATACCTTTAAAGATGAAGCCGAGGAATCCCTCCGGTTGGCCAGGGAATTAAAGGATGCCCTGGATGGGATTCGTTTGGATACACCCAGCGAAAGAGGGGGAGTGACTCCTGATTTGGTTCGGGAAGTTCGTTTCCGTTTGGATGCGGAAGGGTTTAATAATGTAGGCATTTTTGTCTCCGGAGGATTATCTCCGGAACGGATTAAGCTTTTGTCAGAGGCCGGTGCTTCCGCTTTTGGGGTAGGCAGTTATATTTCCGCCGCTTCTCCAATTGACATGACGATGGATTTGAAAATGGTTGACGGCAAACCGGTGGCAAAAAGAGGCCGGTTGCCAGGTCTGTCTGTGACAGAACGATTATCCAGGATATTATAAAAGGAGACCGGATTACCGGTCTTTTTCCATCATAACTGACATAAGGAATGGGGGGCCCCCCGTGGCTAAAGGAAAAAATATCGTTTCTTTATTGCTCATTTTTTTCTTCCTGTTAACTGCGGCCTGTGGCTGCCGGGAGCAGGGGGTTGAACCGCATAGGGAAGATGGCACTGCAATCGTAGATTATACCTATTTCCGGGTAGGTTTAATGGAAGATATTGCTTTTTTGGATCCCATTGGGGTTACTACTTATGGAGAATTGACCGTGGCCCGTACCCTCTATGAGACATTGTTTATCATTGAGCCGGACACGGAACGATTGATTCCTTTATTGGTAGAACATTGGGAGGTAAGCCCCGACAGGCAAATCTACACTTTTCGTCTCCGGAAGGACATTAAATTTCACAGCGGCCGGGACCTGACCGCTGAAGACGTGAAGTTTTCCTGGCAGCGGGTGGTGGCTTACGGCAGCCCGGATGACCTGGCCGGCAAGTTCATGCTGATTGGGGGAGCCAGGGACTATGCGGAAGGAAGAACGAATCAGATTGCCGGGATTCAGGTAATTGACCCTCATACCCTCCAGGTTTCCCTGACCCAGCCGTCCGGGCAGTTTTTGTGGGCCTTGGCTCATCCCGGGGCAGCCATTGTGGATATGCAGGTAGTTCAACTGGTAGGGGATCAGTATGGAAAGCCGGGAACCTATCAATCACCAGCGGTGGTCCTCGCAGGTACGGGGCCTTTTTCCATCGTGGAATGGATTGGGGGGTACCAGGTTACCCTGCAGGCTTTTGAGCAGTATCATGGTGAAACAGCGCAAATTGACCGGTTGGAGTTTTCCCAGTATCCTGACTTGGATGCCCTGTTGATGGATTTCCAGGCTGAATACCTGGATCTGGTCATTGCCCCCGGTTTGGTTGAGGAAGCACAGGTGGCTGAAGACCGGGTACTCAGTCTGCCGGGAACGGAATTTTACTATCTCGGCATGAATCCGAAGATCAAACCCTTTGATGATCCCCAGGTCAGGAAAGCCGTTGGCTTTTCCCTGGATCGCGTCTTTCTGGCGGAACATAACCGGGGGGTTCCCTGGGAAGGATTGCTACCCCCTTCTTTACTGGGGAACAGCTCACTTCCGGCCGGCTACCGGTATGATTCGCCGGAGGTCAGAGACCTGTTGCAGAATGAAGAAGGGGAGAAGGTCTTAGAGGAGCCCTTGACTTTGACTGTTCCCGAAGGAGAAGAATGGGCGAGCCTGGCCGGGCAGGTCCAATCCCAGTTGGAAAATGCCGGTTTCCATGTTAATCTGGAGATTCTCCCTTCTGCCCAATACCAACAAGCGGTGAAAAACGGTCAGGCCGGTTTCTTTCTGACTAAATGGCAATACAAGTTGCCTGCTCCTGAGTTTTTCCTGGAATCCCGCTTTGCTTCCTGGGGAACGGCTAACTGGAGCGGTTTTGCCCATCCCGTTGTTGATGATCGCCTGCTTTTCATCCAAAATATAGCTGAATCGGAACGGGAGCGCCTGGCCGGTCTCCTGGAAATTGAGGAACTGGTCCAGGAGGAGGCGGTGATGATTACCCTCTTTGCTGTCAAAAGATGTATTTTGGTCCAGGAGAATGTGCAGGGACTTGAGCTGTTGCCCCTGGGGCTTGTCGCCTGGGAGAAATGTTTCCGGTAACAGGCCCACAGCAAAAGATCCTGCCTTGTGTATAAGGTATGCCCCTAGGCAGGATACTACCTGGTAAACGGGTTAATAGGTGAATGCTCATGTTTGATTTGCGGTACCATATTACCTCTTTGACAGCAGTCTTTCTGGCTTTGGGTTTGGGCATCCTGGTGGGTATCATTATGGTGGATGATGATGCCCTGATTAAGGAGCAAAACTATTTGATCAACCGGTTGGAACAGGATTTTCAATATTTGAGAGAACAAAATAATCTTGTCCGGCTGGAAATAGCTGAGTACAAGAAAACCCTGGAACTTTGGGAGCAGTTCTCCCAAACAGCGTTATTGCCGATAATTCAGGGCCGTCTGGCCAATCGCCGTCTTGCCGTCCTTCAGACTAACGGGCAGGGTATTCCGGAAGGGCTGTTGGAAAACCTGGAAACGGCCGGGGCGGAGGTAGTATGTGCAGCAAATCTGATGGAATTTCCCGACTTGTCTCAAACCGGCTGGCCCAACAAAAAATCTTCCGGCTCGGAGGAAGTAGTCAAAATTGCGGATCAGATTTGCGCCGGAAGAAAAACGGAAGACGGGGTAGTAACAATCGATGCGGTCATCTTGATTGGTGGTGCTGACTCTCAGGAAGCATTTTTGGTTGACCGGTTGGATCTGCCCCTGATTGCCCGTTTCAAGGAGTTAGGCTTGATTGTTGCTGCTGCCGAAGTCTCGGGTACACCCTACTCCTATATACCTTATTACCGCAGGAATGCCGATATTATTATCGATCATATCAACACCGTTCCCGGCCAGGTGGCCTTAATCTGGGCGTTGACCGGTATACCCGGTTATTATGGGACAGGCCCCGGTGCTCTCAGCCTGCTGCCGGAACTGAAATAACAGAAAAAAAGAAAGCGTGGACAAAATCCACGCTTTAATTCATACTGGTGTCGGAGGAGGGACTTGAACCCTCACGGTGTGTACCATACGCCCCTCAAACGTACGCGTCTGCCGGTTCCGCCACTCCGACCTGAAATCACAATTAAATTACTGCCACACCAGATACTATAGCATGATTGGTGGGATTGCGTCAAGGTCTTTTCCAGTATTTCTAAAGGCTAGGAGAGGAGTATTCAGGGTTTATGGGTGAGGTTACGGTTATTTACGGCCATCACGCCGAAAGAATGGCCATAAGCCTGATGGAGGCTATGCACATTGCTCAGGAAATACGGAGGATAGGGAAAGAAGACCCTTACATTGGCCTGAAACCCAATTTGGTAGTGGCCCAACCTGCCCACTGGGGAGCCACCACTTCCCCGGAACTGGTGCGCGGGGTTCTGCGTTATCTGAAGGAACATGGTTTTACCAAGATCGCCATTATGGAGAGTTCCTGGGTGGGCGAACAGACGGCCGATGCTTTCCGGTTCTGCGGCTATGAGGCACTGAGTCAGGAATTTGACGTTCCTTTGATTGATCTCAAGGAAGACGCTTATGAAGAAATAGAGGTAGACGGATTGCCGGTAAAGGTTTGCCGGGAACCTTTACGGGTAGATTATCTGATCAATCTGCCGGTGTTAAAGGCGCACTGCCAAACCAAGATAACATGCGCTCTTAAGAATCTTAAAGGCTGCATTCCTGATCAGGAAAAAAGACGATTTCACCGCCTGGGTCTGCACCGGCCCATTGCCTGCCTGAGCAAAGCTTTGCGTCCCCATCTAACCATTGTAGACGGTCTGATTGGGGATTTGACTCACGAAGAAGGGGGAAACCCGGTGAGAATGGGACTGATGTTGGCCGGTGGGGATCCGGTCCTTATTGATGCCTATGTGGCGGAATTACTGGGTTATGAAGGGAAGGACATTCCCTACATCGGGCTGGCGGCTCAATTGGGGGTGGGGTCGGATCAGCTGTCGGAAGATGTGCCGGTGGAGCTTAATCCTGGCGATAAAGAGACTACCATAGGACCCATCGAAGCGGGAATGGAGGTAGATTACCTGCGTCATTGGATTAATGATGACAATGCTTGTTCTCCCTGCTTCGGCAGTCTTGTTTATGCTTTAATGCGGCTGAAAAAAGAGGGAAGGCTGGAGAACCTTCCCAAGGGTATTGCCATCGGACAAGGCTTCAAAAAGCAACAGGGCACGGGAATAGGCATCGGATCCTGTACAGCCGGATTTGAGACCTTCCTGCCCGGGTGTCCGCCAAAGGCAAAAGATATTATTCAGTTTTTGCATAATCATGTCCCCGGGGAGTAAACCTTGTAGCCGGTTACATCACGGGAATCAGGAGAAAAATGCCTACCGTCCAAATACAATGGGAAATGATACAGGACACCAGATTCCCTTCCCACTTGTAGAGATAGCCCCAGAACAAACCAGCTACCAGTGCCGCCATTACCAGCATGAAATTACCGGAGGCAAGATGAACTCCTGCATAGATGCAGGACCCCAGAAGCCAGCCGCGGAGATCGCCGTATTTTTCCATGGCCCATTTTTGGATAAAGCCTCGCCAAAAGATTTCCTCCGCCGGACTGGTAATGAAAAGGAGTACCAGGGCAATGACCATGGCTTGGCCCTGGGTGCGAATCTCATAAATGGAAGCTACCTGTCCCCGGGCAAAGGGAAAAATCCACTGGGAGACAGTGTTGCCCAGCCAGAACAACAGGTAGAGGATTGCAGCCGAAACCAGACCTGCAATAATTGCCCTGGCATTCAGATCTTTACCGGTGAAAGGCAAACCCTGAAACAAAACGGAGAGACTTGCCAGTACAGTAGCAGCCACAGCCATGGAAAGCCAAAAATTCGCCATTTGAACGCCAAAGATCAAGTACCAGAAAACTGCCGCCAGGCAAAGGGTAAAGATTACTTGATATGTACCTATATTGCGGTAAGCCATAAAATCCTCCCTCAATAGATTAAGTGAATCAGCAGGCTGCCGATAAATAGGATCCCAAACTGGAAGTGAAGCCGGGCATGATTTTTCTCCAGCCAAATCAGTTTCTCCTTGTCACCCAACCAGCCTGCCCGGGCGTCTTTCATCAACTGCCAGAAACGGGGTACCAACAGGAGGGGGATTAACCCCACCAGGGGCAGCACACCGGTTATCACCAACAGAACCAGGGAAAGATATGCGCCCAGGTTGAGAAAATAATAGAAGGGCAGGCTCCGATCAAAGCCGAGGATGGTACCTAAAGTAATGATGCCGGCTTCCCGGTCATGGGGTATGTCCCTGAAGTCATTGGCGTGTAACAGGCCGGAAATCAAAAAACCAATAGGTACAGAAGCCAGTACCGGGACCCAACTGCTGAAGCCCGTTTGAACAAAATAAGCAGCCCAAGCCATCATGGGGCCCATGAGAAAGAAAACCAAAGGGGTGCCCAATCCCCGGTATTTATAAGCGATTCCCAAGGTATAGCCATAGCCGCCGAGAATACCCAGCACTCCGATGAGCAGTAGAGGCCAGCCTCGCAGGTAGACCAGGTAAAGACCGATGGCTGAAGCAAAAGCGAAAGCACCCAGGCCGACTCTCAGCATGTGGGCCGGTTGCAGGATACCTTGCACCAATTGGGGGGAAGTCTGGTTTGATTCAATGGTATCCACTCCGGAAATGTAATCCCCGTAGGTATTGGTATAATTGGTGCCTAACTGGATGGCTGCACCTCCAATCAAGGATAGTAAAAACAAGCCAGGGTGGAAATAACCTTGATTCCAGGCGATGGCGGAGCCCAAAGTGACCGGAATGGCCGCAGCCGTAAGGGACCATGGCCGCCCCGCCAAAAACCAAGTCTTAAGCATCAGCATCCCTCCTTCATTAAACAAAGAAATGAATCTAAATTCAATTTATAAAAAGGTATTCGCCCGGCAAAGTAGAATTCCTTCTGGTAATGACAAAATAAGTGCAATTTTCCAAAAAAGGGAGGGTAATGATGTTTGTTATTTTGGGACTTGTATTGGGAAGCTTTATTTTTGCCCATTATTTTGCTTTTGCTTACGGTCTTAACCGTTGCCGTTCCATCAAAAAGGGCCGGGAGCCCCGGGGTATTTCGGTCATCAAGCCGGTAAAAGGTTTGGATGACGGCGCTTATGAAAACTTTGCCTCCTTTTGCAAGCAAGAGCTGTCAGTGCCTTATGAATTGATTTTTTCCTTCCAGGATCCGGAAGACCCCGCTCTGCCTTTGGTCAAGAGGTTACAAGAGGAATATCCCCAGGTTGAAATCCGGGTTACTGTCAATCCGGTCAAAGCTCCCATGACCGGCAAATCAAGCAATCTGCATTATGGGATTCAAATGGCAAAATATGACTGTTTGATTTTGAGCGATGCCGATATGCGGGTGCAGCCGGATTTCATCGCCCGGATTGCTTCTCAACTGAATGATCCCAAACTTGGCTTGGTGTCTGCCCTGCCCATCCATGTGGGAGCCAGGGGATTCTGGGGATTAATTTACATGCTCCAGCTCAATGCCACCATTCTTGCCCAGTGGCTTCCTTATGCCACCGTATTCAAGTTAGGAGTAGCCGGAGGCACCATCGCTATCAAAAAACAGGTCATTGAGGAAATTGGCGGAATGGAGGCCATCGGTGATTATTTGGTTGAAGATGTGAAACTGGGCCTTCTGGTCAAAGAAGCAGGTTATCAGTTGGCCATCGGACCGGAAATTTACTCGCCGGTAGGGGCCAAGACGAAAGAAGATGCCATTAGCCTGTTGGCCAGGGGAGCCATTATCTACCGGAAAATGTTACACCTGGCCTTGGAAGTACCTTATTTGTTTGTAGCCTATTATTATTTTCCTTTGATCTTATTGGGTCTTGTTTTGATGAAGCCCATATTGTTCTGGGCAGGAACCGTTCACCTGTTCGGGAAAATGTTGACGGCTTTTTTGATTTCCCGCCGGGCAGGTACCTCCGGTATTGAAACACTTTTGTTACCGGTAATGGACGGTATATTCCTTTATGTTTATCTGCAGACTTTACGTACCGGTGTCTTGACCTGGCGGGGAATGAGTTACCAAGTGGACAGGGAAGGTCGCCGGGTAAGGGTGTAGGGCGCGGCCTTTTGTTTAACTTTTGCCATCAGGGTAACAATATTAGTCAAGCCCTGACTAAACGGAGGACGGGTATGTTCAAAGATTGGCAACAACAGTATAAATTGATCCGGGACTTTGTAGGAACCGTCTTTCCCTTGGTGGATGGAGAACTGCAGAAATACTTGCTCCTGTTGGAATACTGTCCTGATGAGGAACTGAAGTCCCAGGCACAGGCCAGTATCAGGGGCAAGCGGTTTCACGCCCAGGGAGGCAGTATTTATGCCTTATATCCCGGCGTCGACAAAGAACCCTTTGTCAGCTTTGTCGTATCCCTGCAGACCATCAGTGATTATTTGGACAATCTGTGTGACCGGGCCGGAGTCTGTAATGAGGAGGCCTTCCGGCAGCTTCACCTGGCTATGGAGGTGGCGCTGGATCCTGATCGGGAAGCCCGCCGGGATTATTATCAATATTATCCCTATCAAGAGGATGGCGGTTATCTGCCTTTTCTGGTTCATAACTGCCGGGAGATCATCCGGCAGCATCTTCCCGGTTATCAACAGGTTAAAGGGGAGGTGCTTCGTTTTGCCAGGCTGTATTCAGAATTGCAGAGCCTAAAACACCTGGCTTTAGACCTTCGGGAGGAAAGATTACTGGCGTGGGCTGAGATACATAAGCCCCCTGATCTGTCTCCTTGGGAGTTTGGGGCGGCGACCGGCTCTACCTTGGGGATGTTTATGCTGGCCGCGGCGGCTGCCCGGCCTGATCTGAAGGAGCATCAAGTCCAACAGATCAGCACTGCCTATTTCCCCTGGATTACGGGGCTTCATATTCTCTTGGACTACTTTATTGACCAGGAAGAAGACAGGACAGGGGGAGATTTGAATTTCGTTTTTTACTACCGCGATCCTCGAGAATGTGAGGAAAGGTTATGCTTGTTTCTGGAGCAGGCTTTTACTCAAGCGGCAAAACTGGCCAACCCTTTGTTCCATATTTCTGTGGTGGAAGGTTTGCTGGCCATGTACCTGTCCGATCCTAAGGCTTTTCAGGGCAGTAAAAGGGAAACAAGTCTTAGCTTGCTCCGGTTGGGAGGTACAAGGGTAAAGCTCCTTCATTGGGTTTGCCAAAAACTGCGGCAAAAAGGCAAGTTGTAACCCGGAATTAAAGACTGACCTCAAGTATACACAATTTTGTATTGTTTAGCTTAATCCTTTTCGGTAGAATATTAAGCAAGAATTTTAATCCAAGAAATGGCGCAAGGGGGTTTACAGTCATTATGAGCAATGAAGAATTGATGGGCGTTGAACAAGTACTTCGCAGCAAGGAACCGGAAAATGTTTCCAGTGAGTTAGTGCAGCGGGCCGGAGAACGGCTGGGCTATCCTGCCGAAGTGATCACCCAGTTGATCCAACCGGATCAGGTGTTAATTTTCCGGCTGCCTGTGGAAATTTTCGGTAAGGTGATCAGCCCTTATGGTTGTATTGTGCTGCATAATAATGCCCGGGGACCCTACAAGGGTGGCATCCGGATGGCCAATGACGTGGATGTCTGGGAAACCAGTGAATTGGCCCGGCTCATGTCCTTAAAAACAGCCATTGCCGGCATTGAATTCGGCGGGGGCAAATCCGGAATCCGGGTAGACATGGATGCTCTTTACCGGCTTTTCGGTGTTAAAGAGCGCAATCTTGAATTCGAGTGTATCATCAAGAGAGCCATTATTGCCAAGTATGCCACCTTACATAGGGAATTGTTACGGAGCCTGACTTATGTACCTGCTCCTGACATGGGTACCGGGGGACCGGAAATGGCGGTAATCAGCAGCATTACCGGCGCGCCTGCTTCGGTTACCGGGAAACCGGAAGGTATTAACGGCTGGCTGGCCGGTCGAAGGGAAGCTACCGGTTACGGGGTAGCTACTGCCGTCCTGGAGACCCTGGCTTATTTGGGCATTCCTGCCAACCAGGCCAAAGTAGCCATTCAGGGTTTTGGCAATGTAGGTTCTTATGCGGGTCTGTATTTGGCAGAGCAAGGGGTCAAGATCATTGGCGTTGTCGATATTTTCGGCGGCGTTCAGGATCCCGAGGGACTCGATGTTCCCGCCTTGTTTAAGTACGTGGGCCAGCATGGTACAGTGAAAGGTTTCAACAGTCAGCCTCTCACCAATGAAGAATTGTTCAAGCTGCCGGTAGATGTTTTGGTTCCGGCTGCAGGAGGACATGTATTGAATAAGGAAACATCCCCCGGAGTTAATGCCAAAGCTGTCGTTTCGGCGGCAAATATGCCTGCTACTCCAGAAGGAATGGCGATTCTGGAAGAAAAACAAGTTTACATTTTCCCGGATATTGTGGCCAATTGCGGCGGTGTTGTCGCTTCCTATCTGGAGTATGCGACTTCTCTAAGCGCCAAGCCGGCTAAACAAGAAGAGGTGTTGGAATTCGTCGGTGAGCGGATTAAGGCCAGCTTCCGGGGCTTCAACAAAATCGCCACCGATGAGAAAATTAGTCCCACGGAAGCTGCGATCCAGTTGGCAGTCCAGCGAATTTACGAAGCAATGAAACTGAGAGGTCAATTGAATAATCAAAGTTTTGACCTCGGGAAACTGAAATAATTAACCGGAAACGCAGTAGCTTTTTACAAAGCATTGGACGTCTAAGTCTTTAGGCGTCCAATGCTTTGTTAATTAATGCGTGCCAATACATAGTCCGCTATGAGGGACAATTCGGTAACCGGCGCAGAAGACCCGAAAACGGTCAACTGCTCTTTGGCCCTGTCAATAAAAGACCGGGCTTGCTCCAAAGAAGCATCAAGAGCTCCGGATTCATTGAGAGCCTGAATTATTTCCTGGGTTCCGGCGGGGGTTAGGGGCCACTCCGCTAAAACTTCCTCTACCCGGGCGCTGTATTTCGGATGGTTCAACAACTTGATGATGGGCAGGGTTATATTTCCCTGGCTCAAATCCAGCCAGACAGGTTTACCCATAGCTTGACTGTCCCCCCGGAAATCCAGCACATCATCGACAATCTGAAAAGCATAACCCAGACATTGACCGTAGTTCTCCAGAGATAATCTTTTTACCGGGTCACCTCTTTCCAGCAGGGCACCTACGGACCAGCTGGCAGCAATCAGTTTGCCGGTTTTTTTGTTGATTCTTTCCAGGTAATCTTGTTCCGACCGGCTGATTTTACCTCTTTGGAGGGATTGTTCAATTTCTCCGTCACACATGGCACTGATGGCCTCTACTACTTTTTCCAACACCGGTAATAAACGGGAGAACGATAACAGTTGAAAAGCTTTGGCAAAGAGAAAATCGCCCACCAGAACGGCGGCATGATTCCCCCAGCAGGCATTGACTGACGGGAGGCCCCGTCTCATATCCGAATTGTCAACAATATCATCATGGATTAATGAAGCCATATGGATCAATTCAATGGCAGCGGCACAAGTAATGATTTCATCAAGCTTGGCTTTAAATAAGCGACCGCTGATACAGGCTAATAAAGGTCTAATTCGCTTGCCACCTGCACTGAGCAAATAGCGGGATATTTCCTGTACCGGACCCCGGTTTTTGTTTAATTCCGCTTCCAGTTTTGTTTCTACCAACAGCAGTTCAGGATAGCCCCGGGAAGCTTCGAGAACCTGAGAAGTCAACATTTTCATGGCAACCCATCCTTTGCTTTCGCATCTGTTTCAGATTCTTCCCCAATTCTTGCGATTTCAGTAGTGCTTCAAAAGGAGGGCTTGACTATCACTCCTTTAACAAGTTAAAATGGTAACAGCTGAAAATTATACTAACTTTAAGGAGAGAGAGAGAAATGAGCAAAAAGTATAAGGGGATTTTTATTTTACTGCTTGTTGTGGGATTGGCTGTTTTTGCCGCCGGATGTGGTGGCCAGACAGAAGCACCGCCGGCTGAAAACCAGCAGTCCCAGGCAGAGAGCAGTGGGGGAAATGAACAGCAGAAAGAGGTTAACGCCCTGGAGGCGATTAAAGAAAGAGGCGTTCTGGTGGCCGGATTGGATGATTCCTTTGCTCCAATGGGCTTCCGGGATGAAAACAACGAGCTGGTAGGTTTTGATATTGATATGGGTGCCGAAATTGCCAAAAGAATGGGCATCGAAATTGAATGGCAACCCACCGACTGGGATGGAGTGATTTCCGCCTTGCAGACGAAAAGATTTGATGTGATTATTTCCGGTATGACCATTACCCCTGAGAGAGCGGAACAGGTAAACTTTACCGAGCCCTATGTGGTGGCAGGGGTAGTGGCTTTAGTGAAGGCAGGTAACGACTCCGTTAAAACAGCCGATGATTTGGCCGGCAAAGTCGTAGGTATTCAAGGCGGCAGCAGCGGTGAAAACGTAGTGGAGCAGTTGGAAGGGCTCAAGGAAGTTAAGCGATACAAGCAATTCCCCGAGTGCCTGTCCGATTTGGAAATTGGCCGTATTGACGTAGGGATTGTAGACGTTACAGTTGCTGCTCACTTCCTGGCACTTCGCCCCGGAGTATTTGAAATTGCTACTCCTCTCAATGAAGAATTCTTTGCCATTGCCACCCGCAAGGAGGATACGGCACTGCTGGATGAGTTGAACCGTATTATTGCGGAAATGAAGGCTGACGGTACTTTATATGATATTTCCATGAAATGGTTCGGAGAAAACGTGGTTCCAGAATAAACAACAGCTTGGTGAGTTAAGATGGATTCCCTTTCATTTATTTGGTCAGTACTGCCCGTTCTTTTAAAAGGCTTGGTGATGACCGTCCAACTGGCGGTACTGGCCATCATTTTCGGTACGATCATCGGTTTAATAATTGCGTTAATGAAAATTGATCATCGGCCTCTGTTGAACTGGTTTGGGGGATTATACACCTGGTTTTTTAGGGGAATCCCCCTTTTGGTTCAACTGATCTTTCTTTATTACGGTTTGCCTGCGGTGGGAATTGTGCTTACTCCCTATATGGCGGCCGTGATTGGGCTCAGCCTGTGCGGCGGAGCCTATATTGCGGAGATTATCCGGGCCGGTATTCAGTCCATTGAAAAAGGGCAAATGGAAGCAGCTTTATCTCTGGGCATGTCCTACGGGCAGGCCATGCGCAGGGGCATTGTACCGCAAACTTACCGGCGGTTATTGCCGCCCATGGGCAATGAGTTTATTACCCTATTGAAAGACGTAGCATTGGTGTCGGTAATTACCATGGTTGATTTGTTGCGTTCTGCTCAATTGCTCAATCAGACTTATTTCCGTCCTTTTGAACTATATGCTACGGTAGCTGTCCTGTATCTCATTCTTACCAGTATTTTTACCGTTGTGGTAGGTTATTTGGAGAAAAAGCTGACCTTGCCAGAGTGATCTAAGCCGGAGGGAAAATCGTGATTCAGGTATCGAATGTTTCAAAGAGTTTTGGACAACTGAAAGTATTGGATGATGTATCACTGGAGGTTCAGTCCGGGGAAGTGGTAGTAATCATCGGACCCAGTGGCTCCGGGAAAAGCACTTTGCTCAGATGTCTTAATTGCCTGGAGCAGGTAGATGACGGTCTCATCAATATCGACGGGCAGGCAGTCAGGCCCGGTGTCAATTACCTAAAGTCCAAAGATATTTACCGGTTACGGCAAGGCATAGGCATGGTATTCCAAAGGTTTAACCTGTTTCCCCACATGACGGCCCTGGAGAATGTGATTGAAGGACCCATTACCGTCAGGAAAACACCCAGGGAGGAAGCGGTGGAAAAAGGACTACGGCTGCTGGATAAAGTAGGATTGGCCGATAAAGCTAACGCTTATCCGGGGCAGTTGTCGGGAGGCCAGCAACAAAGAGTGGCCATTGCCCGTTCTCTGGCCATGGAGCCTAAAATAATGTTATTTGATGAGCCCACTTCCGCGCTGGATCCGGAGTTGGTGGGGGAAGTTCTGGCAGTGATGAAAAACCTGGCTAAGGAAGGGATGACCATGATGGTGGTCACCCATGAAATGAGTTTTGCCAAAGAGGTAGCCGATCGGGTCTTGTTTATGGATGAGGGGAAAATCCTGGAAGACGGCAAACCCAGTCAAATTTTCTCTGATCCCCGGCATCCTCGTACGCGTGAATTCCTGAAAAAGCTGCTTTAACCGAGGAGGTGCACTATGTACTGGGAACGAAAAGGTGAAGCCAATACGGCACAGACGATAGAACTGGCCTTAAAAAGGGCCAAAGAGTTAGGGATTGAGTATGTGGTGGTTGCGTCCAACACCGGTAACACTGCCCGGCTTTGCCTGGACCAAGGTTTTCAGGTGGTCTGTGTAACTCATCATTCAGGGTTCAGAAATCCCGGTGAAAACGAGATGCCGGAGGAAGTCAGGCGGGAGTTGGAGAAAAAAGGGGTAAAATGCCTGACGACCACCCATTTAATGGCAGGATTGGATCGGGCCGTCCGGATGAAATTCGGTGGCTTGTACCCGGCAGAAATCATTGCCGCCAGTTTACGGATGATGGGTCAGGGAATCAAAGTGGCCGTGGAGATAGCCGGGATGGCTTTGGATGCGGGCTTGATTCCCTACGGGCAGGAGATTGTGGCTATCGGAGGTACCAGCCGGGGTGCCGATACGGCCCTGGTCATTCAACCGGCCCATTCCCACCAGTTTTTTGAGACCAAAATTAAAGAGATCATCTGCAAGCCTCGCGAGTTTTAAGAAAAAAACTGCCTCAGGGCAGTTTTTTGTTTATTAGAAGACATGCCGGTGAGCGTAATGCTCCTGCACCAGGTTGAGGGCTTCGCCGAAACGCTGGAAGTGCACCACTTCCCTTTCCCGGAGGAACCTGAGGGTATCAATTACATCCGGGTCGTCCGTCATCTGGATTAGATGCTCGTAAGTGGTGCGGGCTTTCTGCTCGGCGGCCATGTCTTCATGAAGGTCCGTCACCGGATCCCCGGTGGATTGGATGTAGGCGGCGGTCCAGGGCACCCCGTTGGCATCGGTATAATAGAGGGCCCGGTCATGG
The DNA here is from genome assembly GCA_012512955.1 of Clostridia bacterium. Classification (GTDB taxonomy): domain Bacteria; phylum Bacillota; class DULZ01; order DULZ01; family DULZ01; genus JAAZDD01. The sequence goes on along the minus strand of JAAZDD010000123.1, from coordinate 7,873 downwards.
TGTACATAATACCCTGCCGCGCTGGCTTCCTTTATTTCTTCCAGGGACGCATTTTTCATGAGTTTGTAGACCAGGGTAGCAATGATTTCCAGATGGGCTAGCTCTTCCGTTCCGATGTCCGTCAGTAAAGCTTTGGTCCTGCCGGTGGGCATTGTATAACGTTGGGTGAGGTAACGTAATGAAGCTGACAATTCCCCGTCGGGACCACCGTATTGGGCCAGCAGCAGCTTTGCCATTCTCGCATCGGGCCGGCTCACTTTAGCCGGGTATTGCAGTTTTTTCTCGTAAATCCACATGGGCTGTGCCTCCTTTACATCTCCCAGGGCCATGGTTCGTCGATCCAGGACCAGCGGTCCGTGGTTCTTTCCCCGAAGACCATTAATGGGCCGTATAATTTTTCATATTCCTGTTTGAGGCTCTGTAAACGTTCCGTAACCTGGTTATAGTCTGCCAGGGGCTGTCTTTGTTCCGGATGGGTATCCATGAACAAGGTCAACTCTACGGCAACAAATTCCAGTTCCTGAATCTGTAGCAATAATTCCATTCTTTTTCTGTCCATAAACAAGCCTCCCTTTAACTATAGGGTCTGTAAGGAAAGTAAAGGTCAGGAAACAAAGTGCCCTTCATCAAAGCTTCTCTGGGGGAGAAAGTGCGTCCGTATCGTTGCCACGGGACATAGGCCCTGGCTAATCTCATCTGCGGGGGACGTCCAATTGGTCCGGGTCCCGGTTGATAATCGGTAATCCGGTTGGTTGCCATAAATATACCTCCTACGACATAATTGGGTTTTGCTATATATTATGGCAATTAATGCTATTTGTGCTTAAAGAAAAAAAGCTCCCGAGGAGCTTAAAAGGGTGAATCGGCCAAAGCCTGTCGAATACGGTGAATAGAGCGGTCTAAAAAATCCCGGTAATCAGAGGCAATAATCACGGCAATTTTAGCAATAACCTGTTCGATCTGGTCCGGTTCAAGGGCCAGGGAATAACTCCTGTTGAGTTTTGCGGCATAATCACGGGCCAGGCGTTCTTGCTCACCCCTGATATTCAGAAAACGATCCAATACCGCCGTGGCTGCTTCGGGTCTGGTTGCCTCAAGACTCTCTGCCAGTTGGGTAATCTGGGTCATAAGGGCGGGGTCTTGCTGTCCTTCATTTAAATATTGCCAAAGATGAGAGTGATGCCGGTTCAACTCAATTTCGATGGCCATCTCGACAAAATTATGTCCCCGCCATAAGGCGTGCTCAGGTTCGACTCCCAGCCGGAGGAGATCCTCCTCAATATGAACTGCTTTCTGATAAGCATAACCTCTGCCTTCTCCGAAGGAAACGTCGCTGTCATAATCGAGGCCAGGGAGATCGATGCCGTGCAGGGCGGCGCCGACCCGCAATGACGGGGTTACCAGGTGTTCACGGAAAGGCCGGCCGGTACTGTGGTGGGCTTTTCGCCAGACGACACCCGAGCCTACCAGAACGTCAGGCAGGACACTGCCCAAAGCCAGGGAGGTATCCATGTGGCCCAGGATTTGCGAAGATACATAAAGATGACTTAAGGGATACACCATGTTTCAGTCCTTTTTTATATTTTCAATCATATTAAGGGTTTACCGGGCGGCTGTCAATAGGGGAGGGGAATTAAAGGGCTTTAAGCCAACTCTTGACAAAGCGGTTCCTCAGGGCTAAGATCTCTGTAATGTGGGAGAAGGAGATGAAGAATAAGTGGCATCCAATCCGGATTTGATCAGGACCGATGCGGTAGTACGACCTGATTATCGTATTCTGTTTTTGTTGAGTTTAGGCCATTTGGCAGCCGATATTAACCAGGGAGCTTTACCCGTGCTGTTGCCGCGACTGTTTACTGAATATGGCTTATCCTATACGTTGGCAGGTACCATTATGATGGTTTTTAATTTTGGCTCCTCCATTATCCAACCCTTGTTTGGCTGGTACAGTGACAAAAAAAGTGCCCTCTGGTTATTGCCTGCCGGTGTTTTCCTGGCCTCATTCGGTATGGCCATGATGGGCCTGGCTTCCAATCTTATCCTAATCATGGCTTTGGTTATGCTGAGCGGCATCGGTGTCGCCAGCTATCATCCGGAAGGTTCCAAGGCCGCCCATTACGCCAGCGGGGCCGCCAAGGCTTCCGCCATGTCCATCTTTTCCGTGGGAGGCAATTTGGGTTTTGGTTTAGGGGCGGTCATTATGGCCGGTTTCCTGGCAATAGGTGGTATCAAAGGTTCTATTTATTTATTGATACCCGGTGTCCTGGTGGCCGGTCTTTTGTGGCATTTCTTGCCGCAGATTTCGTCCGGTTCCGGTAGCCGTAAGAAAGCGGCTGCCGCTGGGCTTAATCCTGCCAAGAATAGCATAAAATGGTTACCACTGGTGGTTTTATGTATTATTGTGGTACTCCGTTCTTTCATTCAGACGGGTTTGATCACCTTTATCCCTTTGTATGTTGTTACTTATTTGGGAGCTCAGGAAACTTACAGCAGCACTCTGGTTTCCATCTTTTTACTGGCAGGGGCCGTAGGCACGGTTATCGGAGGTCCCCTGGCGGATCGTTACGGTAAAACCAGATTGTTAGGTTTTTCTATGGGTTTAATGCCCCCGTTGATTTTATTGTTCCTCTATTCCCCCCCTTGGCTCAGTATGATTGCCTTGGGTCTGACCGGGGCAGTGCTGATTTCCACTTTTTCGACGACGATTGTTCTGGGGCAGTCTTTCATGCCGGACTCCGTAGGTGTTGCCTCCGGCCTGATGCTGGGATTTGCCATCGGCACAGGGGGGATTGGGGCCGTCCTTTTAGGGGTAGTAGCGGATCGGGTTGGTATCGATGTTACCATGATTATCCTGGCTTGTTTGCCTTTGTTGGGGTTGATGCTAACTTTTCTGTTTGCTTCGGTGCAAAAGAAGTATTTGGGTCAGGTAAGTTAAGGACCGTTCCGGTCCTTTTTTTGTTAGCATTCTCCCAGGCTTGGCGGGGCCTGCCGTAGACAGGAACAATTTACCTCTATACATGGGTTTGTGATGGCAAGTATAATTGATGTATAATCTGTGCTTCCCATTTTTTCCTGTTCACTCTAGTCCTGTCTGCAAGGTGCATATCAGGAACAGATGAAGGGGGTGAGTGTTGTTTGGGGAGTGGGTGGGAAAGCATGGGGTAAGATTATGAACTTTGATCCAGACAACGAAAGGGGTAAGACAATGAAACTGGCAAAGAACCTTGTAACTTTGGCGATAGCGCTCTCTCTGGTGGTACTTCCCGTACTGCCTGCAGACAGAGCCGATGCAGCAAGCAAGTACACTTACAGGTATACCACGAATTACTCCTATTCAAAACCGGCAAATACCACCACTACTAAGGTGATTTATACTTTGAAGTATGACCGGGCAACCGGCAAATACTACTTGGTACAGCAGCCTTCTACCGGGACCCCTGCAAAACCGTCCCAACCTGCACAACCGGCCAATCCGCCGGCACAAGAGAAGCCTGCTCCCACACCGACCCAGCCTGCTCCTTCAGCACCGGCAAGCAACAGCCAGTTTGAACAGCAGGTTGTGGATTTGGTGAACCAGGAAAGGGCCAAAGCCGGTCTGAAACCCTTGATCCACGATCCCCAGTTGTCCCAGGTAGCCAGGTTGAAATCACAGGACATGGCGAATAAAGGATATTTCTCTCACACTTCCCCCACTTACGGATCTCCTTTTGAAATGATGAAACAATATGGGATCAGCTACCGGACCGCAGGGGAAAACATTGCTGCCGGTCAAAGGACACCGGCTCAGGTCGTAGCAGCTTGGATGGGCAGTTCCGGCCACCGGGCCAACATCCTTAACGCCAATTTCACTCATATCGGTGTAGGCTATGTGGCGGGAGGCAGTTACGGTCATTACTGGACCCAAATGTTTGTCGGCAGGTAAACTGTTCGTGAAACCACAGCTCTGCGGGGCTGTGGTTTTTCAATCCTCTTTTATCTTGAGCCACTTTTTAGTATACTGATATGGACAAGTAATGACCGAGGGAAGGTTAAAAGAGGAGAGATGCAGATGGGTAAAACACTGGCGGAGAAGATTATCAGTGAACATTTAGTTAAGGGAACCATGATTCCCGGAGAAGAAATAGCCATCAGGATAGATCAGACGCTGACCCAGGATGCCACGGGGACGATGGCTTACCTGCAGTTTGAGGCTCTGGGCATCGACAGGGTTAAAACCAGACTTTCCATGAGTTATGTGGATCATAATACGCTGCAAAACGGTTTTGAGAACGCCGATGATCACCGCTTTTTGCAGACTTTTTCCCGCAAGTACGGGTTGTATTATTCGAAGGCAGGAAACGGCATTTGCCACCAGGTTCACCTGGAGCGTTTTGCCAAACCGGGAGAAACCTTGCTGGGCGCTGACAGCCATACTCCTACCGCCGGTGGGATGGGCATGTTGGCCATCGGTGCCGGGGGCTTGGATATTGCCACCGCCATGGCCGGGGAACCCTTTTACTTGCGGATGCCTACCATTGTGAAGGTGGAACTGGTGGGTAGGCTGGCTCCCTGGGTGTCGGCGAAGGATATCATCCTGGAGGTATTGCGCCGCTTAACGGTAAAAGGCGGTGTTGGGAAGATCATTGAGTACTGTGGCGAGGGATTGCAGTACTTGTCCGTTCCGGAAAGAGCGACTATTACCAATATGGGTGCTGAACTGGGCGCTACATCCTCTATTTTCCCCAGTGATGAAATGACCAGGTTATATCTTAAAGCGCAAGGCCGGGAGCAGGACTGGGTGCCTTTGGCGGCCGATGCTGATGCCGTCTATGGGGAGGAGTTGACCATTCGCTTGGATGAGCTGGTTCCCATGGTGGCCTGTCCCCATAGTCCCGATGCCGTACGTCCCGTTGCGGAATTAGGGGAAATCAAAGTGGACCAAGTAGTGATCGGCAGTTGTACCAACTCTTCCTACAAGGATTTGATGCAAGCTGCTGCTATCCTCAGGGGGAAGAAGATCCATCCTGATGTGAGCCTGGTGGTAGCACCCGGTTCCAGGCAGGTGCTGAAAATGCTGGCTGATAACGGTGCTTTAAGTGATTTTATCATGGCTGGGGCACGGATCTTGGAATGTGCTTGCGGCCCTTGTGTGGGAGTGGGTCAGGCACCGGCCACGGGAGCTGTTTCTGTCAGGACCATTAACCGCAACTTTGAAGGGAGAAGCGGTACGAAAAGCGCACAGGTATATCTGGCCGGTCCGGAGGTGGCGGCAGCGGCAGCCTTGGCGGGAAAGTTAATTGATCCCCGGTCTTTGGGTGAATATGAAGTGATCCCCCAGCCTACGAAATTTGTCATTGATGACAGCATGATCCTGCCTCCGGCTCCGGAAGGAGAGGAAGTGGAAATCATCAGGGGGCCCAATATTAAACCTCTTCCTCTTAATGAACCATTGCCACAAGAGATAAAGGCACCGGTCATTCTCAAAGTGGGAGACAATATTACTACTGACCATATTGTTCCTGCCGGCTCCAAAGTGCTACCCTTGCGCTCCAATATTCCGGCCATCTCCGAATATACCTTTTCCGGCATTGATCCCTCCTTTGCCGCAAGGGCTAAAGCGGCAGGCAAAGGTTTTATCGTCGGGGGTGAAAACTACGGACAAGGTTCCAGCAGGGAACATGCTGCTTTGGCACCAATGTACCTGGGCATCAAGGCGGTGCTGGCCAAGTCATTTGCCCGCATTCATCGCTCCAACCTGATCAACATGGGAATCCTGCCGCTGACTTTCGAAGATGCCAAGGATTACGATTTAATCGGGCAGGAGGATGAACTGCAGCTTGTGGAATTGCGGGAGCAAATCAGCCAGGGAAACAAAGTGGTGGTTAAGAATCTCTCCAAAGATGTGGAGATTACCATGAGGCATCATTTGTCAGAGCGGGAATTGGCACTGGTCCTGGCCGGTGGCTTGCTGAACTATGTCAGGAACGCTCAAAAAGAATAAAAAGGGGGCGAGGAGCCTCCTTTTTTTTGGTTATTTTATTCGCAAAATAATATTGACAGCGAACAATAATGACTGTAAAATTAAAATATAAACCCCATGGGGGTATCAAGAAAGCAGGGGGAGAGGAAGTTGCCAAATATCTCAAGGCGAAGCTTTTTAAAAAGGAGTATTGCCTCCGGTGTTGTAGGCGGATTGGTATTATCGGGAGCTCCTAAAATGTTAGGAGCTCAGGCAAAAACCACCGGGCAAGTAGGCACTATAATAGACTTGACCAAATGTGACGGCTGTCCGGGCCGGGAGATGCCTGCATGTGTGGAAGCCTGCCGCACCAAGAACAAAGAGAAGTTTCCCAAAGTGGAGGGTGAGATTCAAGACTACTGGCCCCAAAAGAAGCATGAGGACTGGTCGCAAAAACAGCAGGTGATCAACCGCTTGACACCTTACAACTGGACTTTTGTGCAAGCGGTCCAGGTGGAACATGAAGGAAAACTGCATGAACTGCATATCCAGCGTCGCTGTATGCATTGCGATAACCCACCCTGTGCCCATTTATGTCCTTTCAGCGCCCAGGAAAAGACACCGGAAGGTCCGGTTTTGATTAATCCCAATATTTGCTTCGGCGGTGCTAAATGCCGGGATGTCTGTCCCTGGCAGATTCCCCAGCGGCAGGCGGGAGTAGGTCTGTACACCAAGGTGGCTCCCAAATATGTGGGCGGGGGAGTCATGTACAAATGCGACCTCTGCTATGATCTGGTCAAAACAGGTGGGGTGCCTGCCTGTGTGGCAGCCTGCCCGAAAGAGGCAATTGTATTCGGTCCTAAAGAGGAGATGCGAATTGAGGCCAGGAGAAGGGCTGAGGGTATCAACGGATATGTTTACGGAGAGAAAGAAAACGGTGGGACTTCTACTTTTTATGTTTCACCGGTACCTTTTGCGAAAATTGACCGAGCATTGAAAGAACAACAATCGATGCCGGGTATGAAGCCGGCAGTGGAAAACTACCTGGAGACCCCAAACGGCATCGCGAAAGGACTGTTGGTGGCCCCGGTCGCCGGGATCTTTGCCGCCGGTTATGCGGCAGTTAAAACCATGAAGGGAGAGGATTAAACAGTGGAACGCCATAATTGGGCAGTCAGGCTGCAGCACTGGTTGGTAGCCCTGTCTACGTTTATCTTGATTTTCACCGGCATTGGCCAAATGCCTGTTTATAAACGCTACATGGTGGATCAGCTGCCCGGTCTGGGTTGGAGCTCCGATTACAGCATTACGGTAGCACTTCATTACGGAGCTGCTTTGGTACTGGTTTTTGCTGCGGTATTTCATCTTTGTTATCTGATTTTTTCCAAAAAATATGATATCCTCCCCAAAAAGGGGGATGTAAAAGAGAGCTTTCTGATTATTAAATCCATGTTCGGGTTAGGTAAGGAGCCTCCTTCGGCCAAATACTTGGCGGAACAGCGGGTTGCTTATGCCTATATGGTTTTCTGGTTTGCCGTTATTATCATCTCCGGTCTGGTTAAGACCATAAAAAACTTGCCCGGTGTGGAGTTGCCGGCAGGTTTTATTGCCTTAAACACTCATTTGCACAATCTGGCCATGATTTTCTTGTTGTTGGGTATTGTGGCTCACCTAGGGGCTTTTCTCTTAAAACCCAACTGGCCTTTGGTCCCCAGCATGTTTACCGGAAAAGTCAGTGAAGAATATGCTCGCAAGAGACATCCCTTTTGGAGCGAAGTGGTCAAAAAAAGTTCCCAGGAAAATAGAGCCTGATAGTGCCTGTTGCCGCCAGGCACTTTTTTTGTTCCAGAAAAAATAAACGGAATTAACAGTTATGAGCGAAAATTCGTTAAATTGCAATTGACTTGCCTTCTGGAAGAACATATAATAGGGATT
>JAAZDD010000122.1 GCA_012512955.1 Clostridia bacterium | reverse complement strand
TTCCTCGGCTACACGGCAATAAAAAACACCCTCCGGTTCGACGATCATGATGGGGCCTTGTTCGCAGAAACCATGACAACCGGTATTTACGATCCGAAAGTCATTCAATACCCCTCTTTTTTCCAATTCTTCTTTCAATTTTGCCGTAACCTTCCTGGAACCGGAAGAAACACAGCCTGTACCGGTGCAAAGTAAAATCCGCTTCATTTCCCCACCCCCTATTCGTATTTAGCCAGAATGCCGGCAATCGCGTCTTTTGTCAGTCGACCATGGGTGTCATCGTTAATCATAATAACCGGTGCTAACCCGCAGGCTCCCAAACAAGCCACAGATTCCAGAGTAAATCTCAAATCCTCGGTGGTTTCCCCGTCCTCGATTCCTAATTGGTCCTGAATTTCTTGAAAGATCTCACCGCCGCCCCGCACATAACAGGCGGTACCCTGGCAGACCCTGATAATATAACGGCCACGAGGTGTCAGGTTGAATTGGGCATAAAAAGTTACCACTCCGTAGACCTGACTGATAGGCAACTTCAGTTCAGCAGCGATCTTCTCCAGTACTTCCCTGGGCAAATAGCCGTAAATGTCTTGGGCTGCCTGCAGGACAGGGATCAAAGCTCCCTGCTGACCCCGGTATTAGGCAAAAACCTCTTGCAATTGCTGTTCTTTGTCTGTAGTCTCACATGAACAGCTACAACTACATTTACTCATCGGTCTCCCCCTCCTCATTATTTATCCATGTTGCCATGATTCGTCATTAAGTCAATACCCAAAATAAGTTAGACAAAAAACCTTCGTTTCCTGCCTGAAAGGCGAAGGAATATTGTCCACATTGTACAAGGCCCAATTATCAAGTTATAAACAGCTTTATCCACATTATCCACAGGAAAATGTTCCACAAAACGCCTGTTCTGTGGATAACTCAAGTATTACTATATCATTTTTTTGCTTACAAAACTACAACCATTTTCTCCATATCAGCTTGATAAAGCCTTTTCCAAGGGAAGGTAGGGAACGGCATTCAGGTCCAAACCGGCAAAATCTTTTACCTGATAGCGGTAATAAGCGGCACAGGCAATCATGGCAGCATTATCGGTGCAATAGACAGGGCTTGGCCAAATAACTTCCATGCCTTGGCTGCCTGCAACAGCAGTCAATCTCTCCCGCAGGCGCCGGTTGGCCGCCACTCCCCCAGCCAAGGCAATGGTCCCAAGATTATGGGCAACAGCGGCACGGACTGCCTTTTCCGCCAGCACCTCTACCACTGCTTCCTGGAAACCGGCACTCACATCGGGTACCGAGATTTCCTCTCCCCTTTGCCTGGCATTGTGAAGGTAATTTAAGACAGCCGATTTCAAACCGCTGAAACTGAAGTCAAAACTTCCTTCCTCCAGCCAAGCTCTGGGAAAATGGATTGCTTCCCGGTCGCCCTGCAGAGCGGCTTTTTCGATGGCAGGCCCTCCCGGATAACCTAATCCCAGGGCCCTAGCCACTTTGTCATAGGCCTCGCCGGCGGCGTCGTCCCTGGTAGAGCCCAGAATCCTGAGCCGCTCATGAGATTCCCAGAGGACCAAGCTGGTATGACCGCCGGAAACCACCAGGCACAGGGCAGGCAACCGGAGCTCCGGATGCTCCAACAGATTGGCGTAAATATGCCCTAACAAATGATGAACCCCAATCAGGGGTTTTTTGATCGCATAAGCCAGTGCTTTAGCCTGGGCAACGCCCACCAGCAAGGCACCCACTCACCCGGGGCCATAAGTGACCGCCACCGCATCCAGGTCACGGAGGGTCACTCCTGCCTCACTCAAAGCCGTATCCACCACCGGGATAATTTGTTCCAGATGACGGCGGGAAGCAATTTCCGGTACCACTCCCCCGAACTTTTGATGCACCGGCACCTGCGAAGCAATGATATTGGACAAAACCCGATGTCCCCCGGACACCACCGCTGCCGATGTTTCATCGCAACTGGTCTCCAGGGCGAGAATAAGGGTTTCTTTGATCATCCCCAGTTCAACTCCTACGCAATGGATTAAATACCGTCAACATCCAACAGGTGTTTCCACATGATGATGGCATCTTCTTTAGTATCGGTATAATAGCCTTTCCTCAATCCCGCCGGCACAAAGCCTACCTTCCGGTACAATCTTTGGGCAGGCAAATTGGAAGGGCGAACTTCCAGGGTAATCTTATCGGCTCCCAACATGACGGCCCGCATCATCAATTCTTCCAGGAGAGTTTTGCCCAACCGTTGCCCCCGGAAATCGGGATGGACGGCGATGGTAGTAATATGGGCCTCATCAATAATGATCCACATCCCCATATACCCGATGACTTGTTCCCCCTGCAGGCAGACATAATAATGGGCAAACTGGTTGTCGCTTAATTCCCGCAAGTAGGAATTCCGGGACCAGGGTGTGGGAAAGGACACTTTCTCGATAGCCAACACCTGATCCAGGTGCTCTTTTTGCATCGGTATGATCACTAATTCTTCTTTGGAGCCTTGAACTAAAGGTTCTTTTGCCGCCATGTGACTTCCGCCTCCGAAGGACGTATATAAAAGGGTTTTGCCTGTACCAAATCAGCCGTTTCACCTTTGCGCAACTTTTTCAGACCAAGCCAGCCCAGCACCGCTGCTTTCGGCAGGGAATCCACCGGAGCAGCCAGGGAGCATCTATTACCTAACTTTTCCCGGAGGTAAGCACCGAAAACCGGTACCCCATCCCCCAAAAACAACACCTGCTCCTCATACTGCCCCAGAAATTCCAGGAGCTCTGCCGGGGGTAATGCCCGGTAAGGCATTACAAACCGGAAATTTTCCGGGTCATTGACCCGGTAGACGGCACTGTAGACCTCATTTCGCCTGGCATTTAAAATGGGACAGATTAATTCAGGACGTCCTACACAATTATAAGCCAAACTGTCCAGGGTGGACACGGTCACCAAGGGCTTTTGAGCAGCATAAGCCAGCCCTTTGGCGGTAGCCATGCCAATCCGCAGTCCTGTAAAAGAACCGGGCCCGCCGGAAACTACGATCCCGTCCAAATCCGCCAGCTCCAATTCCGCTTCTTCCAGCAGCCTGGCCAGCATGGGCATTAAGCGCTGGGAATGGGTTTTTCCCGTATTGAGGGTTGCTTCCGCAACCACCGTTTCTTCCCCAACAATGGCCAAACCTGCCACATTGGTGGCACTTTCGATGGCTAACACCTGCAAACCTGTCTCAACTCCTCGATGAGCCCGGCATAGGTTCCGGACCCCTCCTCCCCGATCCGGATTCTTCTATGGTCAGGATGGGCAGGCATTTTTTCTAATTTAACATACAGGTAATCAGGAGGCAACTGCCCTTCGATTTTCTCCGCCCATTCCACCGCCGTCACCCCATCGCCGTAAAAGTAATCCTCCAAACCTAATTCGTCTATTTCGGCGGCACCTTCCAGCCGGTAGGCATCAATATGATACAAAGGGTATTCGTCTCCCTGGTATTCATGGATGATGGTAAAGGTGGGGCTGGTCACCTGAGCTTCTATACCCATCCCGGCGGCAATCCCTTGCACAAAGGTAGTCTTGCCCGCCCCTAACTCTCCGCTGACCACCAGCACATCCCCGGGCTGTAGCAACTGCCCCAGGGTGCGTCCCAGTTGTTGTGTTTCGGCAGAGGATTTCACCAGTATTTCCATTTACTCGTCACACTCTCTTTATTGTTCCTGGCTATTATTCCCGCTTCTGTTTTCCGCCAAACCATCATCTTGATAAGCACGCCGGTAGGCCTGCACCAGATCGGACCACCATTGGCGTTTGGCTAAGGCCAAATCGGCACCTGTTTGCCGGAGAATGTAAGCCGGGTGATAGGTAGGCATGACCGGAATGCCGCCATATTCCAGCCACTGGCCCCTTATTTGCTTAATGGACTTTACCTCCGGAAAGAAATACCGGACTGCTACCTTACCCAGGCAGAGAATTGCCCGGGGTTTTACCAGCTTCAGCTCCGCAGCCAGAAAACCGCTGCAAATTTGCACTTCTTCCAAATCCGGGGTCCTGTTATTGGCAGGCCTGCATTTCAGCACATTGGTGATATAGATGCTCTGTCTGGTCAGGCCCAGTTTATGGAGAGCCAAAGTCAATAGGGCACCGGAAATACCGGTAAAGGGAACCCCAATCCGGTCTTCGTCAAAGCCGGGGCCTTCCCCCACCAACATTAAGGGGCTTTCCCGGTTACCCGTCCCCGGCACCCTTTGGGTGGAAGCGCTCCTGTCCCGTCCGAAGGGGCATTTTTGGCAGGACAACACCTGCCGGTATAATGCGGACCAGTAAGCTTCTTTTTTGATTGATTGCAAAGCACCCTGCACATCCGGCGACGAATACCCGTCAGCCACCATCCTTTTCTCCATGGTTTCCAGTAATTCCGGCAGCCACCCGCTCAAATACCATCACCCCGGTTATACTCAAAGAATCTCCCTAATGTTAATGCTGTTCCACCGGTTGCCCGTTCACAAATACCTGTTCAACCTGCGACTTCAGTTCCAGGATAGAACCGTCAACTACCAGCAGATCTGCGTCTTTGCCCGGCTCAATGCTCCCTACCTGCCGGTCAATACCCAGGATCTCCGCCGCATTAATGGTGATCGCTTTCAAAGCCTCTCTTTCCTCCATCCCTTCCCGGACGGCCAAAGCGGCACATAAGGACAAATACTGAATAGGCACTTCCGGGTGATCGGTACACAAAGCCACCTTCAGGCCCGCTTTCGCCAGAATTCCCGGCGTCCTGAAGGACCTTTCTTTCAGTTCTACTTTAGCCCGGCTGGTAAAGCTGGGGCCGATCACCACCGGCACCCGGTTTTCCGCTAAATAATCTGCCACCAAATGTCCTTCCGTGCAGTGTTCGATGACTATCCTCACCTGAAACTCTTTGGCGACCCTGAGAGCAGTCATGATATCGTCGGCCCGGTGAGCATGGGCCCTGAGAGGCATTTCCCCCTGTAACACCAAAGACAGTTGTTCCAAGCCCAAATTCACCTGGGCCGGTTCCCTGGCCGGTAAATTCCCCTGTTCCAGGTAAACCCTCGCCTTCATCAACTGCTCTCTCAATAAGGAGGCTACCGCCATCCTGGTCATAGGCATCCTTTTTTGCTCCCCGTGAACTCGCTTGGGATTTTCCCCGAAAGCCACTTTCATACCTACATCGGCCCTGACCGTCATTTCCTCCACGGTCCTGCCGGCGGTTTTCAAGGCAACGCAGGTGCCGCCAATGACATTGGCACTGCCGGGACAGATCCCGACGGTGGTGACTCCCCCCTTGAGAGCATCCCGGAAACCGGCATCAAAAGGATTGATCCCGTCTTGAGCCCTCAGTTCCGGCGTAACCGGATTACTGTATTCATTGGCATCGTTCCCTTCAATCCGGTAGATCTCCTCATAAATCCCCAAATGGGTATGGGCATCAATGAGACCGGGCATCACTGTCTTACCCTGGACATCAAAGATTTCTGCCTCCGCCGGCAGCAGCACCCGGTCCCCCACCTCCATTATTTTTCCTCCATCGATCAAAACGGTTCCCCGTTCATAATCCCGGTTACCCATGGTCAAAATACGTCCGTTAATCAATGCCAGCATGTTTACCCTCCCAATCAGGAGAGATCACGCCGCTCATCCTGGTCACGGCCACCCCTCTGGCCTCCAGGGCGGCAATGATACCGTTAATGCCGATGGAATCACTGGCCATATGGCCCGCCACCACCACATTGCCGATGTTTTGTTCTTTGACGGCTTTGATGACATCCTCGGGCATGTGCATGACCACCAAGGTCCCCACTCCCGCCTCGAAGTAGGCCTTGGCTACTTCCTTGCCTCCTCCGGTACCCCCGGCCATGGTGACCCAGACTTTACCTGCATAGCTTTCTTCACTGCCAACCCTGATCACCGGTCCGGCAGGCACTTTCGCATACTCGGGTAATTTCCGTAAAGCCGACAGCACATCCTTCAGCTTCGCTTTGGGATTCCTTCTTAAACTCCGGTCCAGGTGCTCCTGTACTCTGGTTTCGGCAATAATATCAGCCGGAGTATGAATGGCCATAAAGGTCAGATCCAACACCCGGGCAGCGGATACAGCCCGGTCAAAATTGCCTACATGGGAGGCCCTTTCCACTTCATCTTTCCGTTCCGCCAGGGCCTTCTGGGCCCGGTTAATGGGTACCCCT
>JAAZDD010000121.1 GCA_012512955.1 Clostridia bacterium | reverse complement strand
TACAGGAAAGACGTGAGTATGGGAAGGGTTTTTTTACTCTTCCCATATTTTTTTGGGGAATTTGCCTACGATAATTTTACTCTAAGAGTAAGCCAAAACCAGTTGGACAACACCAATCATAAAACCGATTACACCACCGAGAACTTCAATATGTTTCAGTTCCTTGGAGGAAACTTCCAATACCAACCTCTCCAACTGTTCCCAATCCATCTGATTGATTTTATCTTCCACGAGCTTGGCCAAATCAACCTGTTTCTTAATTTCCTCCAGGGCTTTGCCTGTAAACTCTGTTAATAAGTCAGGTGCTTGATGCCGCACGATCCCAGCCACTAAATGGCCGGCCATTGCTTTTACCGGTTCAGGAGTCACAGAGGGCAAGGATTTCATTACTGCTTCGTTAGCCTGTCCCGCCAAGATATTGACCAGATCCTCCCTGTGGAACTTCTTTGACACCTGCTCTGCCACTTCATCAAAAGACACCAGTTCCCTGGCTACAATTTCCCCTAAGGAACGGGCGATTTCCGGCTTTCGTTTGGGAAGCACACCCTGAATAACGATGCCCAGAACGGGAACAATAACCGGCTTTTGCGGACGAAAAATCATTTTGACGGCAAGATAATTGGTAAACCACCCAATTAAGGCTCCAATCAAGGGTATTGACCACAGGGCTAAACTCATTATGTTCCCTCTTTACTGATTAAATACTTTAACAGTAACTAATATAACAAACAGGTTTGGCTAAATCAAGAAAGCAGGCCCTGGGCCTGCTATGGCTTTTTCTGATGCTTTTTGGCGTTGGCGCATTTATTGCAACCGTTACACAGGCAAACCCGTTCTTCAAAAATACTTTCCACAGTGCTTACGGTTCCTCCGACGGCACCGGCATCGGGTAAATGAAGAACAATCTGCCTGGGGGCTAATGTAATCAGAGTGCTAATCAATAGATCCTCATAATTCAATTCATTTTCCGCCAGTTCAAGAATAAAGCTTTCCAGATAATCACTTTTAATGACATTATCCTGTCCGTCATAAAGTTGAAAAAAACCGTTGGGCTGGATCAATACATTGACTCGATCTATTTTAGGCTCTTGAATATCCACAAAATACTTCAATAATCGCACGAAGTCGTTATATTCTTTTTCCATCAAATACTCATCGATAGCCTGCTCTACCACTTCTGACAACTCATCTAAATATCCTTTCAGGCGAAAACGGATAAAACCATGAATGTTCAGCACCTTTTCCGTTTCCAGGTATTCATATACGGTTTGCAGCACCCGGCTTCTTCGTTTGCCCGGATTCAAATCGCTTAGAATTTCTCGGCTTTTGTCAAGAATAAATGCCTGCTCCTCTTGACTAAAGTAATAACAGTGGCTTTTTAGTACTTTTTCTAACAGTGGGGTCTCGTAATTTATGATAATCAGGTCTGTGAGCAGATTTGCTATGGAGTAGCGAAGCGTAAACATGGTTCCTTCACTTAAAGGACAGTCAGGATCATTTCCGCAGATTTCAACACCTAAAAAAGTATATGCTCCTAGATTCTCCTCCACAATGGTCATTACCACACCTTCAGCCTGCAACAACTTGCCGTCTAACTCAAGCTTATTGCGGATGAAATCGATGTGTTCTGTATGGCCAATCCAAATCAGCTGAGACATCGTTTTCACCCCTTTCTTTAACATAGTATATGTGCCCCTGAATCAGAGTATACAACCGACCTTTTCCTCCACTAGCTCATTAAGGAAAAGAAAAATCTCTTTATCAATAAAATATGAAATTATTGCTTATGAGTTCCCAACAGAAATCCAATTATTGCAAGAATCAAAAATGCCTCTGCATCAATCAGAGGCATTAATCATCTAAATGGTGGTCGCTACTGGATTCGAACCAGAGGCCCCAACGATGTCAACGTGGTACTCTAACCAGCTGAGCTAAGCGACCGATTATTTGGACCGGGTTAGTCATCTCCCGGACACAAATATATTATAACGAATCGGAGCCATAAGTCAAGGCCAAAAATAACGTTTTTAAGCATGAATACTCAGGCCATGGACATTTTCCGCCGCTTCCATCATCCCTTCAGCCAAGGTGGGATGAGCATGAATGGTCCGGGCAATATCCTTGGCTGTAG
>JAAZDD010000014.1 GCA_012512955.1 Clostridia bacterium | reverse complement strand
GGCCATCGATTTAATCGACGAGGCCGCTTCCCGGGTAAGATTGGATATGCATACGGCACCGGCGGAGATCAAGGAACTGGAAGCACAGTATGAAAAAATCAAAAACGAGAAAGAAGCAGCCGTTAATGCCCAGGAGTTTGAAACAGCGGCCCGTTTACGGGACGAGGAACAGAAATTGAAGGCTCAATTGGAGCAAGCAAAAAAAGACTGGGATAATGAACGGGAAAAAAACGACTCCATTGTCAGCGCTGAGGATATAGCCAAGATCGTTTCCAGTTGGACGGGGATACCTGTGGTCAGGTTGGAGGAAGCGGAGACCACCCGGCTGCTGCAACTGGAAGAGATCTTGCACCGGAGGGTCATTGGCCAGGAGGAAGCCGTAAAGGCCGTAGCCAGGGCGGTTAGGCGGGCCAGGGCCGGGCTGAAAGATCCTAAACGTCCCATTGGCTCCTTCCTTTTCCTGGGACCAACCGGAGTGGGTAAGACAGAATTGAGCAAAGCTTTAGCGGAAGCTCTCTTTGATACGGAAGAGGCCATGGTGCGCCTGGATATGTCTGAGTATATGGAGAAACACACTGTCTCCCGGCTGGTGGGAGCTCCTCCCGGCTATGTGGGATACGAGGAAGCGGGACAACTGACCGAGGCGGTGCGCCGTCGTCCCTATTCGGTAGTTCTGCTGGACGAAATTGAGAAAGCGCATCCGGAAGTATTCAATATTCTCCTCCAGGTATTGGAGGACGGCCGGTTGACGGACAGCCAGGGAAGAACCGTGGACTTCCGCAATACGGTAATTATCATGACTTCCAACGTGGGGGCCACCACCCTGCAGCGGCAGGCACGGGTCGGCTTCGGCGCTGCCAGTGAGAGCCAAAGCTATGAAGCGATGAAAGACAACGTGATGAATGAGTTGAAGAGAACTTTCCGTCCTGAGTTTTTGAACCGGGTTGACGAGTTAATCGTTTTCCATTCCCTCAACCGTGAACACATCGGCCGGATTGTTTCCTTGATGGTGGCGGAACTCAATGAGCGCCTAAAGGAGCAGAACCTGGTGCTGGAAGTGACGCCGGCGGCAGAAGAGGTGCTGTTGGCTGAAGGTTTTGATGAAAACTACGGAGCCCGTCCCTTGCGGCGTGCGGTGCAAAGGTTGCTGGAGGATCCCCTGTCCGACGGCTTGCTGGAAAAACGGTTCCAGGAAGGAGATACCGTTGTCGCCGATGCCGCGGACGGAAAAATAGTTTTAACCAAAAAAGAAGACTAGTTTCTGCTTGTTGACAGAAGGTCTAAGGGTGCAATGTTTTGTTCCGCTACGGCGAAGCTCCTACGCCGTTACCGGCAGCAAAGCTGCCGACGGCTGTGGGCACAACGCCCGCTCCACAAAACATTGCCCCCTTCTACAAATTGTCGCAAACTATCCTTATGTTAATAGTCTACAAGGTTCGCATTTGGCGGACCTTTTTTGGCGTCTCTCTGCTATAATGGAAAGAAACTGGTCACAGGAGGACCGGGATGAATCGAAAAAGAACGAAAACCAGATTTGTCTGTCAGGAATGTGGACATGAGTCCCTGAAGTGGCAGGGGCAATGTATTTGCGGTGCCTGGAACTCCATGGTGGAGGAAGTGGTGGTTTCGGGCGCCGGCCGGGAAACTACCGGATCGGGTAAGGGCCCCCAATCCATCACCCAGGTGGAATGCGGCGCAGAAGTGCGCCTGGATGTGGGGGATGCAGAATTGAACCGGGTCCTGGGGGGTGGCCTGGTGGCCGGTTCCTTGGTTTTGATTTCAGGAGGACCGGGGATTGGCAAGTCCACTCTGCTTTTGCAGGTGGCTAATCAGATCGCTTTGCGCTACGGGACGGTCCTTTATGTGTCCGGCGAGGAATCTGAAGAACAGATCAAATTGAGAGCCCAGCGGTTGGGAACCATGGAACCTAACTTGTTGGTGGTCAGCGAAACCAATCTGGATTTGATCTGCAAATATATGGAGGAGAAAAAACCGGTTTTTGTCATCATTGATTCCATTCAGACGGTGTATCTTCCGGAGCTGGGCTCTGCCCCCGGCAGTGTCAGCCAGGTCAGGGAGTGTACCGGCCGGATTCTGCGATTGGCCAAGGCCAACAACCTGCCGGTGTTTTTGGTGGCCCATGTGACTAAACAGGGCCAGATTGCCGGCCCCAGGGTATTGGACCATATGGTGGATTGCGTGCTTTTCCTGGAAGGAGAACGGAATCATGGCTTCCGGATGCTCCGGGCCTACAAAAATCGCTTTGGTAATACGGCGGAACTGGCCCTCTATGAAATGGTGCCGGCGGGTATGTTTCCCATCGAAAATCCTTCCCAATACCTGCTGGCCGGGCATGAAGAAGCCATCCCCGGTACCGTGGTCGTAGCCAGTGTGGAGGGAGCCCTGCCCATTTTGGTGGAGTTGCAAGCTTTGGTGGTGGAAAACAATTACGGCAGTCCCCCCCGGAAAGTGGCCGTGGGAGTGGACAGGGACCGCCTTAATCTGATTGCCGCCGTATTACAGAAAAGGACGGAAGTCTTTTTGGGGAACCAGGATATTTATGTTTCCCTTCTAGGAGGGGTGGAGATAACGGAGACCTCCATCGATCTGGGTCTGGCGGTGGCCCTTTTCAGCAGCTTAAGGGATCAACCCATCGACCCTAAGATGGTAATTTTAGGGGAAGTGGATCTGGCCGGTCGGATCAGAACCGTTCCCAATATTGAGCGTTTGGTTAAAGAGGCGGAGCGGCTGGGTTTCAAGCGCTGCCTGTTGCCTTTGGGTAATTTGGAAAAGGCCGGCGCCGTTTGTGATTTGGAGTTGATTGGCGTGGGCTTTCTGGAAGAAGCATTGGCTTATGTGCGGGATAAAGGATAGGGGAAAATACTGATAATCATGTTCAAGGAAAATGTAGAAGGTATTTAACTGCTTTGGGTTGAATTATTGATTAGCAAGGATTTGATTATTTTAATGCAATAATATACAAGGAGTATTAAACATGGAAAAATGCAGAATCTCTTTTTTGCCGGAAAAAGTGCAAGTAACTGTTGAACCGGGAGTGACCCTGATGATGGCCGCGGCTGAAGCAGGAGTGGAGTTTGAAGGCCCCTGCGGCGGCCGGGGTGTCTGTGGGAAATGCAAGATGAATATTATAGAGGGGGAGACCACCGGTCAGGTATTGGCTTGCCAGTATAAAGTTTCCGGTGACCTGGTGGTGGAGATACCCCGCCAGGAAGTATATTTGAACCGGAAAACTGCTTTAACGGAAGGTGACTGGGAGATTGAAACGGATCCCGGCATCAGCAAACTGAAGTTGCAAGTGGAACCGCCGTCTCTCGATAATCAGAAGTCCGACGCGGACCGGCTTTTGCAGGCTTTGAACCGGCCGGCCAAGTTAAGGTTGGATGCCTTGCGTGCCCTGCCCCAGGCGCTGAGGGCTGAGGGGCATGCAGTGACTGTGGTGTTGGCCGGTGATGAAGTGCTGGCGGTGGAGGCCGGTGACCGGGTGAAACAGGGGCTTTACGGTCTCGCGGTGGATATCGGTACCACCACGGTGGTGGGCTCACTGGTGGAACTGACGGGAGGCAAAACGGTGGCTGCCGCTTCTGCCGGCAATACCCAGAATATTTTCGGTGCCGACGTTATTTCCCGGATCCAGCATGCAGCCAAAGGGCCTAAGGAATTGGAGCAATTGAGGAGACGGGTAGTCCAAGTGATCAACCGGCTCAGTGAGAAACTGGCCGTTTCAGCAGGCATTGCCCCCAGGGAATTCTACCAGGCGGCCATCGTCTGCAACACCACCATGCATCATTTGCTGTTGGGTCTTGATCCCCGCTATCTGGCCCCGGCCCCCTTTATTCCGGTGGTGACGGAAATGGTGGAAATTGAAGCCAGGGAGGCGGGTCTTGGTATTCATCCCCATGCTCCCGTTTACGTGTTACCCAATGTTGCCGGCTACGTGGGGGCAGATACGGTGGGAGTGATTGTAAGCACCGGACTTTATAATGTAAATAAATCCGTTCTTGCCGTTGATATCGGAACTAACGGGGAGATTGTCCTGGCTTTGCCCGGCAGGCTGTTGACCTGTTCCACCGCCGCCGGTCCCGCTTTTGAAGGGGCTCAGATCAAATGCGGGATGCGGGCCCAGGCCGGAGCCATTGAAAAAGTAAAGATTGAGGACAAGGTGTCTTACGAAGTTATTGGAGATGTGGCCCCTAAAGGTATTTGCGGTTCGGGAATCATGGATGCCATTGCCGAAATGTTCCGGGTAGGTGTCTTGGAATCAAACGGACGCCTGGCTACAGGGGAAAGGGCCTCCCATTTGCCGGAGAGCATCCGGGAACGGATCCAGGGTACCGGTCCCCAGGCTTCTTTCATTTTGGCCACAGCTGAAGAAACCGGGGGAGACCCGGTGTACCTGACCCAGAAAGATGTCAGGGAAGTGCAATTGGCTAAAGGGGCTATCCGGGCGGGAATTGAGGTGCTGCTGGAGCACGGGGGTGTCAGTCCCGCCGATTTGGACGAAGTGCTGTTGGCCGGGGCCTTCGGCAGCTATATTGACAAAAATTCGGCATTGGGCATGGGACTTTTGCCCATGGTTCCCCCGGAAAAAATCCGGGCCGTGGGCAACGCTGCCGGTGCCGGGGCCAAGCTGGCCTTGCTTTCCCGGAAGGCCCGCCAGCAGGCCGTTGAAGCGGCCCGGAAGGCGGAACATGTGGAGCTGTCTACCTGGCCCCAGTTTCAGGAGGCCTTTATTCGTTTCCTGAATTTCTAGCCTTGAAGCGGTCTAATAATGCGACATTTTTTAGAAAAAGCCCTTTACAAGGATTAAACTCCTGTGATATAATAATAAAATTTTTGACGTCTCCGGCATTATTTGTTATAATAAACTATAGCCTTCTTAGGAGGTGATAAAGTGTTTAATGTCGGGGACAGGGTAGTCTACCCCATGCATGGTGCCGGGATCATCGAGGCTATTGAGGAAAAAGAGATCCTGGGGGAAATCCGCAAGTACTACGTGATGCGTATTGCTAATGGGGATATGAGGGTAATGATCCCCTTGGACAATGTTGAAGAAAGCGGGTTGCGGGAAGTGATTGATGAACACCAAGTTAAGGAAGTTTTGTCCGTGCTGCAGGATAGAGGAGAAGTTGCCAGCCCTAACTGGAACCGTAGATACAGGGCCAACCTGGAAAAAATCAAGACCGGGGATATTATGGAAGTGGCTGAGGTGGTACGGAATCTCAGTTTAAGGGAAAGGGAAAAAGGATTGTCTACCGGTGAGCGCAAGATGCTGGATAACGCCCGTCAGATCCTGATCAGCGAATTGGTTTTGGCGAAAGGGATCGAGGAAGAACAAATGGAAATCTGGCTTGAGGGCGCACTGGCCTAGTGCTCCCGACTCTTTATGGGGGTGCCGTATTGACCGGTACCTCCAATTTTGGATGGACAAGCAGTCTTTCTTGCAGTATTTTCCAAGCACCTGTATAATAGAATTGATGAGATGTCAAACTAGGCAAAGGAGGTGAATTAGATAATGGTGTATAAGGTGCTGCGCATTTTAATCATGATCGCTATAGGTTATACGGGCTTTTCCTTGGGAGTTCTGGTGATGCCTTTTTGGAACGGCCCGGAACCGTCCGTAAAATGGTCACTGGTGATTTTGTTGGCCATTGTTACGGGTCTCATTGGTTACAGTATTGCACCGCCATTTATTTCCGGGATGATTCAACTGGCGAAAAAATTTGAAGCAGCGTTGAACAAAATCCCGGCCCATGATATCGTAGGCGGTGCCGTTGGTTTGATTTTAGGACTCATTATTGCCAATTTATTGGGCGTTTCTTTTTACCGTTTCCCCATTGTAGGGCCTTATCTCTCCATTTTTGCCAGCCTGGTGTTAGGTTAT
>JAAZDD010000120.1 GCA_012512955.1 Clostridia bacterium | reverse complement strand
GCCTGCAGCCCTTGGTGGAAAATGCCATCAAACCCGGATTGTTGCCCAAAAAACACGGGGGCACCGTCACTATCTCCGGCAGCAAAGACCGGGACGGCTTCTTGATCAAAGTGAGCGATAACGGCATCGGTATCGAACCAGAACGTATTGAGCTCCTCCTAGCGGAGAAGGAAATGACCGGTTGTATCGGCATTGCCAATGTAAACAACCGCCTGAAAAACGTCTTCGGACCCGAGTACGGTTTGCAAATCCACAGTACCTGCGGACAGGGCACGGAAGTAATCTTACGCATCCCCAAAACTTTTGCGGAGGTGAGCCAAGTTGTATAGGGCTTTTGTGGTGGATGATGAAAAGCCGTCCCGGGATGAACTGATTTATTTGCTCAACCAGTTAGATGATATGGTAGTGATCGGCCAGGCCGGCACGGGAGAAGACGCCTTCGACGAGATTATCCAAACCAGACCCGACATCGTCTTTCTGGACATCGAGCTCCACGATATGAACGGCCTGGAACTGGCGGAACAGATCCTTTCCGTCTACAACCCTCATATCGTCTTTGCCACCGCCTATGATGCTTACGCCATCAAAGCTTTTGAACTCCAGGCATTGGATTACCTGCTCAAACCTTTTTCTGCCAAACGGCTCAACACCACCATCACCCGGCTGCGTCAAATGGCAGAACCTGATGAAAAACAACTGGCCAAAATACTGGATCTACTGGAGAAAAAACAGCATAAAGAAACCACCAAAATACCAATTAACAGAAACGGAAAAATCCTGTTACTGGCAAAAGACAAAATAGTCTTTGTGGAAACCCAGGAACGAAACTGCCTGATCCGGAGCGAGGCAGGAGAATTCCATGTGCCCGGCAGTTTAGGGGAATGGGAAACAAAGTTGCAAGGTCATCCATTTTTCCGCGTCCACCGGAGTTTTATCATCAACCTGGATAAAGTTAAGGAAGTCATTCCCTGGTTTCAGAATACTTACCAGGTGGTGATGGACGGTTATGAAAACAATCCTCTCCCCGTAGGGAGAAATAAAATCGCCCTCCTGAAGGACCTCCTCAATATCTAGCACTGACGAACAAGCAAAAATAATAGCAGTTCAGACCCTTCTTTTTGCAGTTTTTACTTAAATTGCTGCCCTTTATGTTAATTTCTGCTAGATTCAAAACAAGAAAAATGTAAAGGAGGTCTGGTTGATGGTTACTTTTTTTGCCGCTTTGATTGCACTTGTACTTGGTTATGTTGTTTATGGTGCTTTTGTGGAACGGGTGTTCAGGGAGGATGACGGAAGAGAACTACCTGCCGTCCGTATCAACGACGGGGTGGACTTTGTCCCCATGGGATGGCAAAAGAGTTTTCTAATCCAATTTCTGAACATCGCCGGTTTAGGGCCTATTTACGGTGCTATCTCCGGCGCACTGTGGGGGCCGGCAGCCTTTCTCTGGATTGTGTTCGGCTCCATTTTTGCCGGGGCGGTCCATGACTATGCCTCCGGCATGCTGTCCGTCAAACACGACGGTGCCAGTATCTCAGAACTGGTAGGCCATTATTTGGGTAACGGTTTCCGGCAAGTTATGAGAGTCTTTTCCGTAGTATTGCTGATTTTGGTAGGCGTTGTCTTCATGGTCGGTCCTGCAGCCCTCCTGGCCAGCTTAACACCCGAAGCCATGACGGTGGGTGTTTGGGTTGCCATTATTATCTGCTATTATTTTCTGGCTACTCTTTTACCCATAGATAAAGTCATCGGGAGGATTTACCCTTTATTCGGATTTCTTTTGCTGTTTATGGCGGTAGCCACCGCCGGAGGACTGATTGTAAAAGGTTATCCCATACCGGAACTGACCCTCCAGAACTTTCATCCCGGAGGTCTTCCCATCTGGCCCCTCTTATTTATCACCATCGCCTGTGGTGCCATCAGCGGCTTCCATGCCACCCAGAGTCCCATGATGGCCCGCTGTCTCACCAAAAGATCCAACGGCAGGAGAATCTTCTACGGGGCCATGATCGCCGAAGGAGCCATTGCCCTTATCTGGGCAGCGGCAGCCATGTCTTTTTTCCAAAATTCCGCAGGACTGCAAGAAGCCATCGCCGCCGGGGGACCGGGCGGAGTTGTGTATACGGTGACCACCACACTCCTTGGGCCCATCGGAGGTGTCCTCGCCATGCTAGGCGTCATCGTTTGCCCCATTACTTCCGGGGATACTGCTTTCAGAAGCGCCAGGCTCACCATCGCTGATGCTTTTAAATTCGAACAAAAGCCCATTGCCAAACGGTTGTCGATTGCTGTCCCACTCTTTGTCATCGGCTTTGCCATCAGCCGCGTTGACTACAATGTAGTCTGGCGGTATTTTGCCTGGTCCAACCAGACTCTGGCCATGTTGGCCCTCTGGGCAGCAGCCATGTACCTGGCATTGAATAACAGGCTCCACTGGATCGCTACGGTTCCCGCCACTTTCATGACTGCAGTCAGTGTTACTTATATTCTTATGGCTCCCGAAGGATTTCAACTGTCTACTTCCATTGCTTACCCGGCAGGCATCATGGCCGCCGCCCTGGCCTTCTGCTGGTTTATGCTGACGGTTGGCAAGCACAAAAGGCATTATACCATTCCAGACCAGGTTGCCGGCCATTAGACCGGGTCCGGTACAAAGAGACTAATGGGGTGTTGGTTCACCGCTTAAGGTGGTGAGTCAACACCCCTTCACCTTAAAAAGCCAAACAGCTAATCTCCTTTCGCCCGGAACACGGCATGCTCCAGGAGCAGCACCACTATTATTCCCATCAACAGACCGTTACTGAACACCGTCTGGCAAATAACAGGCAAGTCTCCGTACGCCTCAGCAGGGATAAACATCAAGCCCACACTGGTACACAAAGTTAGTCCCAGAATTAACAAATTACGCCTGTTCATCTCCACCCGGACCAGATTGGCAAAACCGATACCAATCATCTGGGAGAAGGTGGCAAAGGATACCGCATAAGCCACCGGAGCGGGGATCCGGGTAAAAAACTGCCCCAGGGGCCAAATCAGTCCCACCAGCATCACTAGAACGGTAGCCAAGACAAAAGGTAACCGGGAGCCAACTCCGGTCATTTTAATAAAGCCGGCGGAATTGGCCAGGGGAATGGTACCGATTCCGGCAAAAACACCGGACAAAAGATTGGAGAGCCCATTAAAAATGCCGCAGTTTTTGGCAGTACCGGCGG
>JAAZDD010000119.1 GCA_012512955.1 Clostridia bacterium | reverse complement strand
GTGTTGCTGGAAAAGCCGCCGGATTTGCTGGTATATTTTTCTTCCCAACAAATCTTCCGCCTGGGCGGCAATATTTTGGACAATAGTCAAAATATCGCCCCTGCCGCTCCAGTTTTCCAGCACCAGTTGGCGATCACTGTTTAAAATTTGATTGATCACATAGACAGCCAGCACTATATCATCCAAATACCCGGCGGGACCAAATACCACTTCCGGCATAAAATCCAAAGGGCTGAAAAAATAGGCAATTCCCACGGCGATCAATGCTTTTTTCCCGGTGGGAGTGCGGGGATCCTGAATTAAACGCACCAACAGCATGAACAGGTCAGGGGCCAAAAGGACTATTTCCGCCACCTGCCGTCCCTTTTCCCCGCCTTTTTCCTCCGCCCAGGCGGTAACCTTTTCCCGCAGTTTTTCATAGAAGTCACCGGCTTTTTTCAGTTTCTCAGGTGCCAAATAACTATCCACCACTTCCGCTTCTACAAATTCATACTCATTTCTGTTACCGTCTCCCATCCCTTGTTCACCCCCGGTACCTTTTAATGTGCCTCCATTGCTTTTTCCCAACTCTCGTAAAGCCCGGCCAATTCCCGTTCCAATTCTTGGTACTCAGCCTGGATTCTTTTCACCTTTTCCCCGTCATTATAAAGAGCCTCATCCCCCAAAGCGGCCGCCAATTCTTCCAGCTTTGCTTCCACTTCCATGATACGCTCTTCGAAGACCTGGGGATCGGGTTTCTTCTCTTTCTTTTTGGCGGCTCTTGGTTCTTTAACTGTTCTTGTTTGCTTCTTCGTCTCCGGATTATCCTGGGACTGTCGTTTTTTTATTTCTTCCTTTTTCCACCGGTAGTAATCGTAATCTCCCAAATAGGGATGCAGCCTTCCCTGTTCCAGCTCCCACACCTGGTTGGCTACCTGGTTGATAAAATAACGATCGTGGGAGACAAAAAACAGGGTTCCTTCATAACCCGCCAAAGCATCCTCCAGCACCTGCCGGGTCTCCATATCCAAATGGTTGGTGGGTTCGTCCAAAATCAACAAATTGGCTTTGGTCAGGATCAACTTGGCTAAAGCCAGGCGGCTTCGTTCTCCCCCGCTTAAGGTGCCCACTTTTTTGTCCAGGTCATCCCCGCGAAAGAGAAAGCGGGCCAGATGACTCCTGGCTTCCTCCAAAGTCAAATCAGCATCCGCCAGCAATTCCTGCAACACGGTATTATTGGATTTCAGCGTCTCCCCTTCCTGGGCAAAATAAGCCCATTTGACCCTGGCCCCAAAGCTGACTGAACCGGTCGGGGCTTGTAACTGGCCCAGGAGGAGCTTCAGCAAGGTGGTTTTTCCCGTACCGTTGGCTCCCACCAGGGCCACCCGGTCTCCTTGCCATAATTCCAAATGAAGATTGCTAAAGAGGGGTTTTCCTTCATATCCGAAAGTTAAGTCTTTAACCAGCAAAACTTGATTACCGGAAGATCCCCCCGGATCAAATCTCAATTTCACTTGGGACCGTTCCCGGGGCTTTTCCAGTTTCAGCATTTTGGCCAACTGGGTCTCCCGTCCCCTGGCCTGGCGGGCCTTGATCCCGGCCCGGTATCGGTCAATATAGGCCACCAGCCTAGCGATCCGGGCCTCCTGCAAGGCATAAGCCTTTTGGGCCGCCGCTTCCGCCTGTGCTTTCTTAACGGCATATTCTGAATAGTTGCCCTGGTAGCTGTTCAGCCGGCCCTGTTCCAGCTCCAATACTTGTTCCACTACCGCATCCAGAAAATAACGGTCATGGGAGACCACCAGGACGGCCCCCCGGTATTGCTTCAGGAAAGTCTCCAGCCATTCCATCGTCTACAAGTCCAGGTAGTTGGTGGGCTCATCCAGCAGCAACAGATCAGGCTCCCTGGCCAACAGGCGGGCCAGTGCCAACCGTGTTTTCTGGCCGCCGCTGAAAGTCTTAACGGGCCGTTCCCAATCTTCTTTGGCAAAACCCAGCCCGGTCAATACTTCCCGCACCCGGGCCTCGAAGGTATAGCCCCCTTCCATTTCGTAGCGGGCCGTCAAAGCGGCGTAAGTCTCCATGATTCTATTTAACTTTTGCTCATTTTCATAATTGGCCGGGTCACTCATCAGCTTCTCCGTTTCTCCCAGTTCCCGGCGCAAAGCCACCAGATCCTGAAAAGCTTCCATCACCAGTTGAAAAGCCGGCAGTTCCAAATCTTCCAGGGAAACGGTCTGGGACAGGTAGCCACAGGAAACGCCGCGTCCCAGCGTAACCAGTCCCTCATCAAGACTCTCCTCTCCCACCAGGCATTTGAGCAAAGTGGATTTCCCCGCTCCGTTGGGGCCTACCAAAGCGATCTTGTCTCCTGCTTCTACAATAAAGGAAACTCCCTGAAAAATCAGATCCACACCATAACTTTTCGTTAAATTCTGTGTCTGCAGTACAATCATCACTTATTCCTCTCTTATGTTCATCACCCATTATTATGACATTATCTTGATCCCCTGTCCAACCGGTTTTCCCCATAAAGAAAGGACATAACATCCCAGGGCCGCTGAAATGTTATGTCCTGAAGTGGTCAGGAAGCCAAATGGCAGGCCACGAAGTGTTCCTGGCCCAGGTTTTTCATGGCCGGTTCCTCTGTGGCACAGATGGCTTGCGCCTTGGCGCAACGGGTCCGGAAACGGCAGCCGGAAGGCGGATTCATGGGACTGGGAACATCCCCTTCCCGAATAATTCTCCTTTTAGCCCCTTCCTGTTCCGGATCCGGAATGGGCACTGCCGACAATAAGGCCTCCGTATAGGGATGCCGGGGATAATCGTAGATTTCGTCAGCTTTGGCTACCTCCACAATTTTTCCCAGGTACATGACCGCTACCCGGCTGGAAATATGCCGGACCATGGACAGGTCATGGGCGATAAACAGGTAAGTCAAACCCAGTTCCTGCTGGAGATCCTCCAGCATATTCACCACCTGGGCCTGAATAGATACATCCAGGGCGGATATAGGCTCGTCACAGACGATAAACCGGGGTTCCACCGCCAGGGCCCTGCCGATGCCGATTCGCTGCCGTTGACCGCCGCTGAACTCATGGGGGAAACGGTTGGCATGTTCCGGCAAAAGCCCCACCATATCCAGCAATTGATGGATCCGCTTTGATTTGGCCGGACCCGTAGCTATTTTATGAATCTCCAAAGCTTCTCCGATAATGTCCCCTACCGTCATCCTGGGGTTCAGGGAAGCGTAGGGATCCTGAAAAATCATCTGTATTTGGCGTCTCAACCGTACCATTTCCTGCTTGCCCGCTTGGAAAACATCCTGTCCGTCGAATTTAAAGGTGCCGGCCGTAGGCTCGTACAGTCTCAAAAGAGTCCGCCCCACGGTGGTCTTGCCGCAGCCACTTTCACCCACTAACCCTAAAGTTTCTCCTTTATGGATGTGAAAGTCAACACCGTCAACAGCTTTCAGGGTTCCTTTCTTCCCCCAAAAACCTTGACCCACGGTAAAATGCTTCTTTAGACCGGGCACCTGTACCAGTGGTTCTGTCATCTAGCGCACCCCCTTTAAGGACACATGGGGAGCACCGGGCTCTGTCAACCAGCATTTCACCAGGTGTCCGTCCTTGACTGTCCTGTCTTCCGGTGGCCTTTCCCGGCAAATGCGCATGGCAAATTCACACCTGGGGGCAAAACTGCACCCTTTAGGCGGATTAAGCAAATCCGGCGGCTGACCGGGAATGGAGACCAGACGTTCTTTGGTCCGGGCATCCAGACGGGGGACAGCCCTCAACAGGCTATAGGTGTATGGATGTTTTGGACGGTAAAACACTTCCTCAACGGTACCGGACTCCACAATCTGCCCGGCATACATCACCAGCACCCGGCTGCACAGGCCGGCTACCACTCCCAAATCGTGGGTAATTAAAATGATGGAAGTGTTGGTCCGCTCTTTCAGTTCTTTCATCAATTCTATAATCTGGGCCTGAATGGTCACATCCAGGGCGGTAGTAGGTTCGTCGGCAATCAATAACCGGGGTTCGCAGGCCAAGGCAATGGCGATCATCACCCGTTGCCGCATTCCGCCGCTGAATTCATGGGGGTACTGTTTGACACGCCGGTCCGGCTGGGGAATGCCCACCAGGGCCAGCATTTCTACAGCTCTTTTCATGGCCTCTCCCCGGGGCAAACCCTGGTGTTTCATAATTCCCTCAGTCAGTTGCCTGCCAATGGTCATGGTCGGATTTAAAGAGGTCATGGGATCCTGAAAAATCATCCCTATTTGATTTCCCCGGATTTTTTCCATGACTGTTTCCGGCGTTTTGGCCAGATCCTGACCGGCAAAAAGGATCTCTCCCCCCACAATCCGTCCCGGGGGATCGGGAATCAATCGCATAATTGTTTGGGCAGTCACGCTCTTACCGCAGCCGGATTCACCGACCAGAGCCACTGCTTCCCCTGTACCGATGGCAAAAGTAGTACCGCGAACCGCCTGGACTTCTCCCGCATGGGTAAAAAAAGACACTCTTAAATTGTTTACCTCCAATAAATGCTCAGGCATCATTTCACCTCCTACTTCCGGGTACGGGGATCCAGGGCATCTCTTAACCCGTCACCAAAAAGGTTAAACGCTAAAATAGTAATACTGATAAACAAGGCGGGGAAAAACAACTGCCACGGATAGGACCGCAATGCTTTTGCCCCGTCACTGGCCAGGGTTCCCCAACTGGCAAAAGGTGCCGATACCCCTAAGCCCAAAAAACTCAACCAAGCTTCCGTAAAGATAGCTTCGGGAATTGTCAAAGTCAGGTAAACCAGAATGGGTCCCATGATATTGGGAATT
Organism: Clostridia bacterium; assembly: GCA_012512955.1. Taxonomy (GTDB): domain Bacteria; phylum Bacillota; class DULZ01; order DULZ01; family DULZ01; genus JAAZDD01. The sequence continues at coordinate 3,266 of JAAZDD010000119.1, read as the reverse complement.
ACATGTTTCAGTAAGATTCGCATCGGGCTGGCTCCCAGTGTCTGGGCTGCCAAAACATAATCCTGCTCTTTCAGACTTAAGATCTGTCCCCTTACCAAGCGGGCCATGGGGATCCAATAGATGATGCTCATGGCAAAGAGAATGGTAGTAAAGCTGCTTCCCTTCAGTTGGAAAAAGTCGTTCATAATCACCATCAACAGAATCACATACAACACGAAGGGTACACCGGATAAGATTTCGATAATCCGCATCATTATTTCATCGACCCAACCGCCCACCAAGCCGGCAATACCACCGTAAAGGATACCAATCACCAGGACGATGAAAGCAATGGTAAAGCCCACCGCCAAAGACATCCGGGCCCCCATCCAGACACGGGTAAACAAATCCCTGCCCAAAGTATCGGAGCCAAACCAATACTCGGAACCAGGCGGTGTATTTTTCAATTCCAATACTTGATCTGAATAGCTGTATTCATTGAGATAAGGCCCGATGATGGCCATGATCAACAACAGACCAATAAAGATCAGACTGCCCATGGCTACTTTATTGCTTTTCAGGCGACGCCATACATCCTGCCAGTAAGTGGTAGTCGGGCGAGCGATGATTTCCGCTTCTTTCTGATCCGGTCCGACGAGTTCAAACATTTCCGGCGTTAACATCGACACATCGCTCACTCCTTTTTACCGGTAATTTTAACTCTGGGATCAATCACTGCATAACTTAAGTCCACCAGCAAATTCATCGTCATCAAAAAGATACTGTAGAAAATGGTCAAGCCCATAATCAAGGTATAATCCCGGTTAAATACACTGTTGACAAAATAACGGCCTAAGCCGGGAATGGCAAAAATGGATTCCACCACAAAGCTGCCGGTGAAAATACTGGCCACCATAGGCCCAAGATAAGTGACCACCGGCATCAGGGCATTTCTGATGGCATGACGATAAATGATTACCCTGTTCTTTAGTCCTTTAGCGCGGGCGGTCCTGATATAGTCCTCCTGGAGCACCTCCAGCATATTGGACCGCATGAGACGGGTGATCGTCGCCGTCGGCAATGCCGCCAGGGAAATAGAGGGAAGGATGGCCTGCTGCCAGGTTCCCCACATGGCGGGGAGTACCCAACCCAATTTATAAGCAAAGACGTACTGCAACAAAGCAGCCAAGACAAAGCTGGGCACGGAAAACCCTAAAGTGGCGATGATCACCGCCAGGTAATCCTGCCATTGATTCTGTTTAAGTGCAGCCAGGACACCAAGGGTCAGGCCCACCGCTACGGCAAGCAGGATGGAAACGCCCCCCAGGGCTGCGGAAACAGGAAAACTCTCCTTGATAATGTCATTGACGGTACGGTTAGGATACTTGAAAGAGGGTCCCAAATCTCCTTTAACTACCCCCGACAGGTAATCCGTATACTGTTTGAACAGCGGGTCATTCAACCCGTACTTTTCCTCAATATTCTTTTGAATGGCCGGAGGCAACTGCTTCTCACTGTCAAAGGGACCTCCGGGAATTACTTTCATGCCGAAGAAAGTAAATGTGCTGATAAATAACAGGGCCAGCAACATGGTCCCGAACCTGCGGGCAAAAAAACGTGCCACTCTCTCCCTAACCCCCTTTCGATTAAAGTAGTGCGGCCTTGTTGAAGGCCGCACACCGGCTTAACATGTTATTTTTCAATATAAGCCCAACGGAATTCCTGGTAGCCGCCGACCATGGGGACAATGACACCTTTGACCCAAGGCTTGTACATGTTCACGTTGGTGTAGAAGTACAGGGGTAAAACAGGCATTTCTTCCATGAGGATGGCTTCTGCATCATGCATGGCCTGCATTCTCTCCACAGGATCCGCTACACTTTTCGCTTTCTTAATCAGGGAATCATACTCCGGATTGCCCCAATTGGTTTGGTTGTTGCCGTTGCCGGTAGTCCACATATCCAGGAAGGTCATGGCGTCGGTATAGTCAGCCGCCCAACCGGCCCGGGCTACCTGGTAATCCCCTGTTTTCCTGGAATTGAGGTAAACGCCCCATTCCTGATTAGTCAGGGAAATATTTTCAACACCCAGGTTCTTCTTCCACATTTCCATTAAAGCCTCGGCAATTTTTTGATGAGCTTCGTTGGTATTGTAAAGAATTTTGATTTCCGGCAAACCTTTTCCATCGGGATAACCGGCCTCAGCCAGCAGGCGTTTTGCTTCTTCCACATCTTCCTTGAAGTAGTCACCGCCTACTTCCCTGAAATCCTTGGTGGGATCTGCATCGGGCAGACCGTAGGGTACAAAGGCAAAGGCAGGAAGCTGGTTGGCTTGGGTTACGTTGTCAATCAGAGCCTGGCGATCAACAGCCATCGCAAAAGCTTTTCTTACCCGAGGATCATCAAAAGGCGCTTGTTCAACATTGAACATGTAATAGTAAACAGAAAGGTCGGGGAATAATTCGGCAGTACCGTCTGCCAAGAGCCTGGACAGTTCCTCAATGGGCGGGTTTTCTGCAATATCGATTTGGTTGGCATCAAACATGGCCAGTTCCGTAGTCTCGGATTCCACCATGGTGAAAATCAACCGGTCAATCTTCACGTCATCAGCAGCCCAGTAATTGGGGTTTTTCACCATTTCAAATTTGGACTGGTGTTCCCAGTTGACCGCCATAAAGGGACCGTTACCGATTAAAGTTTCCACACTGCCGGCCCAAGTGTCGGGATTAGCTTCCACCGTGGGGACATGAACGGGATACAAATTAGGAAATGCTGTCAAGCTCAGGAAATAGGGAGTGGGAGTCTCCAGTTCCACTTCCAGGGTCTTGTCGTCCAAGGCCCTGACTCCTACCTCGTCTGCGCTTACTTCTCCGGCGTTAAATGCCTCCCCGTTTTTCACATAATACAGCTGGTAACTGTACTCAGCCGCCGTATTGGGATCCAAAAGCCGTTTCCAGGCATATTCAAAGTCATGGGCCGTTACCGGATCCCCATTGGACCATTTGGCATCCCGCAAATAGAATGTATACTTCAAGCCGTCGGGGGAAATATCCCAACGTTCCGCCATGCCGGGCACGGGCTGAGTATTCTCATCCAACCTGGTCAAACCTTCAAACAGAGCCATCTGGATAGTAGCTTCCGGTTTACCGGTGGATTTGGCCACATCAAGGGTTTCCGGCTCAGTACCTGCGTTATAGGTGATTACCGCTTCTTCACCTTGTCCTTGTCCTGCCGGCTGGTTGTTTCCGCCACAGGCCGTCAAGAACAGGCCGGCAATAACCAACATGC
>JAAZDD010000118.1 GCA_012512955.1 Clostridia bacterium | reverse complement strand
TCCAGTGCCATCGTTTACAGTATTGTGGAAACGGCCAAGGCCAATAACCTGAACGTATATAAATACCTGACCCATGTTTTCAGTACAATGCCGGGTATGGATTTCAAAAACAATCCATCCTTGCTAGAGGACCTGCTGCCCTGGTCAGCAAAACTGCCAGAGGATTGCCGGAACAATAAAAATCAATAGTATTGGACAGAACCGGAGGAAGCCGGAAGGCCGCTCCGGTTTTTTATTTCCCTTCCACGGAAACTCTATCGTGTTCATCATGAAAGCGCCGGTACTACAAATCCCTGGTGCATCGTCAAAAGACATACCGTCCTGTTGTTGTCAAGGCACCGGATTATTGAGCGCTTACAATCATACCCTGTTGAGCCCGGAAATGAAAAACCAGCTTTTAGGCAGGTTTTTCCGGTTTCATTCCTAGTTGGGTGGGACCCGCAGGAGCAACATCACTCTCAAACAGGCCCGAAAGAATATCGGCATATTTTTCTGCCACAAATTTTCTTCTAACCTTTAAAGAAGGAGTCAATTCCCCGGTTTCCTGGGAGAATTCTTCCGGCAAGAGGGCAAACTTTTTAATCTGTTCGTAAGAAGGCAGATCTTTAATTACTTCTTTAATTCTGGTATTATACAGTTCCACTACTTTAGGATTCCCGATCAAATCGCGGTTATTGCTGTAGGAAATGCCGTTTTCCTTAGCATAGTTGGTAAGAACCTGAAAATCAGGAATAATTAATGCTGCCAGGTACTTTTGTTTGTCACCGAAAACCACAGCCTGGCTGATAAAAGCATCAGTACCGAGAAGACCTTCAATATTTTGGGGTGCCACGTTCTTGCCGCCGGAAGTAACGATGATATCTTTTTTCCGGTCGGTAATAGACAAAAACCCGTCCTCATCAATGACTCCTACATCGCCGGTGTAGAACCAACCGTCTTTAAAGGATTCCGCGGTGGCATCGGGACGATTGTAATAACCTCTGCTGACATTAGGCCCTTTGGCCAGAATTTCGCCGTCTTCAGCGATCTTCAGGGTTACACCGGGAATGGCCCTGCCTACGGTACCTAAACGCAGATGCTCAAAAGTATTAACCGTCAACACCGGGGCCGTCTCCGTAAGGCCGTATCCTTCCAAAATAGGCAAGCCTACGGCATGGAAGAATTCGTTAATATCCTTGGCCAAAGCTGCACCACCGGAGACAAAGAACCGCAATTGCCCTCCGGTCAGTTCCCTGAGCTTGGCATAAACCAGCTTATCAGCAATAGAATGTTTAATACGCAAGGCAGCCGAAGGACTTCTCTTTTCCAAATGAGTGTAGAACCATTCCTTACCAACTTCCACCGCCCATAGGAAAATCTTTTTCTTTAAAGGACTTCCCTCATCAATGGCATTGAGAATACCGGCATACATTTTTTCGTAGAGCCTGGGAACGCTGACCATTACATTGGGCTTGACCTCCGGTAGGTTTTTCACCACTTCATTGACACCTTCGGCGTAGGCAATGATACCCCCATTGTAAAGGATCAGGTAATAGCCGGCCATCCTTTCCAGCACATGACTGAGAGGGAGAAAAGACAAGGCAACCTCATGGGGCTTTACTTCTACCAGAGAGGAGGTAGATTTCACATTTGATAGGAAATTCTTGTGACTGAGCATAACCCCTTTAGGATTGCCGGTGGTTCCAGAGGTATACACAAAAGAAACAAGATCGTCTTCCTTGGCCGTTGTATAAAGCTCACGGACTTTTCCTTCATTATTGACTTGATAATCGGCTCCCAACTCCAGCAGTTCTTGAAAACTCATGACGTCCTTAGGTATGTCAAGGGAATGATCAGAATCCATCAGCACAATCCGGCCAAGGTGTTCGAGGTTTTTCCTTACTTCCAGCACTTCTTTAAGCAGGGCAGGTTTGGAGACAAACAGTACCTTTGCGGCTGAATCCTGAAGGATGAATTCGATCTGTTTTGCCTTGTTGGTGTGATAAATAGGCACAACGATACCCTGCACACTAATGATGCCTAAATCAGCCATTGCCCATTCCGGCCTGTTCTCCGACAGAATGGCCACCCGATCACCGGGATCAATGCCCAGCGCCAATAAACCGTTTGCCACTTTTTCCACTCTGTTACCAAACTCAGTCCAGGTAATGTCATGCCATGCACCGTCTTTTTTGAATCGCAGTGCAGGATGATTCTGATACTTGTCAACCCGGTTGAAGAACATTGCTCCTAGCGTAGCATCCAAACCAAGTTGCCCCCTTTCAAAACTGTTTGAATGTTCATTCACCTTAACTGTACGGAAAATCACTCGAAAAGTCAAGAACATTCGCCGAAAATTCTAAATGTTTATTTAAGAAACATTCTTGGGAATCTTCCGGAACTAAAAAGTTCCGCCGAAGGTCCGATACCTATCTTTCAGGCAACGGACGCCTTTGCGGAACTTTTTCCCCCAATGCTATTGGTACTTGTTTTCGATAATTCCTCCACCCAATACCAAATCGCCCTGATAATAGACTACGGCTTGTCCCGGAGTTACTGCTTTTTGAGGTTGCTCAAAGAAGACCTCCACACCTTCTTCACTGGGTTGAACCGTGGCAGGAACTGCCTGAGAACGATAACGGATTTTTACTGTTACCTCGGTGGGTTCCGTCAACTCCTCGATCAAAATGAAGTTATTGTTTCGGGCCAGTAAACCCTTACTGTACAAACTGGCCTCCGGACCGACGATAACGGCGTTTCGCTCCACATCGATGTCAACTACATAAACAGGGGTCCCCAAAGCCAGTCCCAGTCCTTTACGCTGGCCCACGGTATAACAGGCTATCCCCCTGTGTTGCCCCAACACTTGCCCTTTTTCATCCAGAAAAGGGCCAGGTTCCAAGGATCTGCCCGCCTTTTCCTGCAAGAAACGACGGTAATCATTATCCGGAATAAAACAGATTTCCTGGCTTTCCGGCTTGTGGGCCACAGACAGTCCCAGTTGGGCCGCAAACTCCCGGATCTGGGGTTTGGTATAATCCCCCAGGGGCAACAAAGTCCGTGCCAATTGCTCCTGGGTGAAACCATAGAGGAAATAGCTCTGGTCTTTATGACTGTCCCTGCCCTTTGCCAAAACATACTTTTGTCTGGCTCCATCAAAATAGATTCTGGCATAATGACCGGTAGCGACATAATCTATTTCCAATTCCCTGGCCTTTTGCAGTAATGCCCCGAAACGGTAAACCCGGTTACAAGCCATGCAAGGGTTAGGAGTTCTTCCTTTCAGATACTCCTCGATGAAATAATCGATGACCTGTTCCTGAAAGAGGGCTTTGTAATTAAGCACATAGTGAGGAATATCCAGTTTTTGTGCCACCCGCCGGGCATCTTCCACCGCTGACAAGGAACAACAGCCCGTCTCTCCTTCCGGCAGAGGAGTATCATCAGGCCACTGCTGCATGGTAACCCCAATCACTTCATAACCTTGTTCCTTAAGCAAATGAACAGCAACGGAGCTGTCCACCCCTCCGCTCATTGCCACCAGAACCTTTGGTTTGGAACTCATTGTTTCAACTCCTACGGTTATCCTGCCTGTCCTGCTTTTGCTAAGTAATTGTCAATGGCCAATCTTAAAGCATCAGCAGCCAAATTGGAACAGTGCATTTTATTGGGAGGCAGACCGTCTAAAGCTTCTGCCACGTTTTTATTGGTTATGGCCCGTGCCTCTTCCAAAGTCTTTCCTTTAGCCATTTCCGTAACCATACTGCTGGTGGCAATGGCCGCCCCGCAACCGAAAGTTTTAAATTTGATATCCGTAATAATATTGTCCTCAACTTTAATAGAAATCCGCATAATGTCACCGCAAGTGGGATTACCTATTTCCCCGATTCCGTCAGCGTTTTCCAATTCCCCCACATTTCTTGGGTTAGTAAAATGATCCATTACTTTTTCACTATACATGCTGACACATCTCCTTTGTTTCACATTGTCCCGCTTTCTCACAGCAATAAAGGGGCGACATCTTTCTCAGCCTGTCTACGATAATGGGCAATTCCTCCAATACATAATCGATATCTTCTTCCGTATTGTCTCTTCCTAAGGTCATCCTTAGGGAACCGTGGGCTATTTCATGGCAAATACCCATGGCGAGCAATACATGGGAGGGATCCAGAGAGCCGGAGGTACAAGCAGAACCACTTGAAGCAGCAATGCCTTTCAGATCTAGGCTCAAGAGCAAAGCCTCCCCTTCCAAGTAACGGATACTTACATTAACATTAGTCGGGACTCGCTGATAACGATGCCCATTTAGCTGACAATCCGGAATCCGCTCCAGCAGACCGTCAATCAGTTTATCCCGTAAAGTAATCAATTTCTGTTCTTCCGGCAGATTGATCCTGGCCAATTCGGCTGCCTTACCAAAGCCCACAATACCGGGTAAATTCTCAGTGCCGGGACGTCTTTTCCTCTCCTGTCCGCCACCGAAGCTCCGGGGTTCAACTCTGGTACCTTTCCGAATGTACAGGCAGCCTACCCCTTTTGGCCCGTAAATTTTGTGAGCAGACACCGAAAGCAAGTCCACTTGTAACTCATTAACATCTACCGGAATCTTACCAACACTCTGTACTGCATCGGAATGGAAGATTATCCCTCGCTCGCGGGCTATTTTACCTATTTCAGCGATAGGTTGAATGGTTCCCACTTCATTATTGACATGCATAATACTGATTAAGATGGTATCCTCCCTGATAGCGGCTGCTAAGTCTTCAACTCTAACCAGTCCTTCAGAGGTAACCGGGAGATAAGTTACCTCAAAGCCGTTTTTCGCCAACCATTTACAACTGTCAAGAATGGCATGGTGTTCAATACTGGAGGTTATAATGTGTTTGCCTTTCTTGCTGTTGGCCATTGCGGCGCCGACAACTGCCAAGTTGTCTGCCTCGGTACCTCCGCTGGTAAAGACTATCTCTGACGGTTGAGCACCGATTAATTGAGCCACCTGTTCCCGAGCTTCTTCCAGGGCCTTTTTGGCGGCGCTGCCGAAGCTGTGAACGCTGGACGGGTTGCCAAAGTTCTCAGTCATGGCAACCGTCATAGCCTCTAGGACCTCCGGTCTAATGGGTGTGGTGGCGCTATGGTCAAGATAAACTTTTCTCACTCTTTTTCACCCCAATAACATAAATAAGATTAGCTTTGTGTTACCGACAGTGTTAGATATAGTACATATCCCCACTTCCATCTCGCTCTATTTTCTTCGCTTCGGCACACATGTCTGCCAGAGTGATGGAATCCATAACTTCAACAATGCTGTCCCTGACTCTTTGCCAGACACGACGGGCAATGCAGGTTTCCGATCGCTCACAAGCAGTCTGGTCTTCTTGACTTACACATTCCGTGGGACCGATGGGCCCTTCCAGTACCCGCACAATATCGCCTACGGTAATTTCATTTGGTGGACGTGCCAGCATATACCCTCCTTGGGCTCCCCGGACACTCTTGACTAACCCCGCCTTCCGGAGACCGGCAATTAATTGCTCAAGATAATGGCCTGAAATCTCCTGTCTTTCTGCCACATCTTTCAGAGGAACGGGGCCCTCACCCTGTCGCAGCGCCAAGTCAAACATGGCTCGCAGCCCATATTCTCCCCGGGTAGACAGTTTCACTGGACAATCCACCTCCCTTCCTAATTCCTAGTAATTCACTCGGCTTTATTGTAACTAACGGCCGGTGCCGTTGTCAAGCATAACCGAGTAATTTACTCAGATTTATTTTGATCATGGCACCCGCCATGTCTTTCTTTCATTCGTCTGCGTATCTCCTTTTCATAACCGTTAGCGTAAGGTTGGTAATAAGCTACCCCCACCAGATTATCGGGCAGATATTGCTGTTTTATGTAGTTGCCGGGAAAATGATGAGGATATAAATAGCCTTTGCCCTGGCCCAGCTTTGCCGCTCCCGGATAATGGGCGTCCCTCAAATGTACCGGGACACTCCCCAAAGGCTTTTGCCGCACATCATTGATCGCCCGGTCAATTCCTTTGATCACGGCATTGCTTTTTTCCGCACAAGCCAAATAAACAGCGGCTTGGGCCAAAGGTAGCCTTCCCTCAGGCATACCCACAAACTCAAAGGCCTGGGCCGCAGCCACTGCTACCACCAGGGCCTGGGGATCTGCCAGACCAATATCTTCCGCCGCCAGGATAATCATGCGCCGGGCGATAAAACGGGGGTCTTCCCCTGCTTCCAGCATCCTGGCCAGCCAATGGAGAGCTGCGTCAGGATCGGAGCCCCGAAGGCTTTTAATAAAGGCGGAAATAACATCGTAATGCTGGTCGCCTGCTTTGTCATAACGGATGGCTCTTCGTTGGATGGATTCCTCAGCTACTTCCAGGGTAATATACCGGACACCGTCTTTTTGTGGATCCGTGGTCAAAACAGCCAATTCAAGAGCGTTCAAAGCTCTCCTTGCATCGCCGTTGGCCACATCTATAATATGCGTTAAAGCTTCGTCACTTATTGCTATTTTCATCCCGCCCAGACCCCGTTCTTCATCTTTAATTGCCGCCTGGAGAATGGTCCTGAGATGATCCGGTTCCAGGGGATGCAAGCAGAAAATCTGGGAACGGGACAACAAGGCCCCGTTTACTTCAAAATAGGGATTTTCCGTTGTGGCTCCGATTAAGATGACTGTCCCTTCTTCCACGGCAGGGAGCAGGGCATCTTGCTGGCTCTTATTGAACCGGTGAATCTCATCAATGAACAGGATTGTCCGCTGCTGCCACATCCCCAGTCTCTGGCCTGCTTCCTCAATGAGTTTTCTTAGATCGTTGATGCCGGCAGAGACGGCATTCAACTGCACAAAATGGGACGAGGTAGTTTCCGCAATCACCTTTGCCAAAGCTGTTTTTCCCGTACCGGGTGGCCCGTAAAAGATCATAGAAGAGAGCCGGTCTGCCTGGATTGCCCTGCGCAAGAGTTTCCCGGGGCCCACTAAATGCTCTTGTCCTATGTATTCATCCAGAGTTCTGGGACGCATTCTGGCCGCCAGGGGAGCAGACTTTTTCAATTGTTCCTCCTTGCTGTAGTCAAAGAGATTCATTATTATCCTCCTCCGCTCTGTTGAAACAGAAAAACGGTTAGCAGGAAACTACTAACCGTCATTAACTAAACTGCCATCAATCCAATGCTAAATGCTGCCTTTAATGAAGCGAACCAGTGCTTCTTTGGGTTGATAACCGATCTGCTGCCCCACCAAAACACCGTCTTTAAACAGTAGCAGCGTCGGGATACTCATGATGCCGTATTGAGCAGCTGTTTCACCGTTCTCATCCACATTCAGCTTGCAAACTTTCACCTCTCCGCTGAATTCCTGGGCTATTTCATCAATGATGGGAGCAATCATCTTGCACGGCCCGCACCAGGCAGCCCAAAAATCCACCAGCACCGGCAGTTCGCTTTCCAGAACCTCCCTTTGGAAACTGTCATTGGTGACTACCACTACATTCTCACCAGCCATTAATTGAAAACCCCTTTCTCATCTTTATTTATTTGATGAATTTTCGAAGGACTTCCACCAATTCATCGACCATTTCCTCTTGTCGTCCTTCTTCCAATGCATTAATGAGACACTTTCTGGCGTGATTTTCAAACAGGATAATGCCTACTTGGTCCAATGCGGCCCGAACTGCAGCAATCTGAATCAATAGATCCACACAATATTTGTCTTCACGCAACATTCTCTGCAGTCCTTGCACTTGCCCTTCGATTTTTTTCAGGCGGGTTAACAGACCTTCCTTTTGTTCGCAATAAGGAGTCAATCTTTGCCACCTCCTGCTACCCCCTGAGGGTATTATAATACAGGGTAGGGCAGAATGCAATTTCCCAAATAACAAAATTATGTATTTTTTTCTAAAAGATCATTGACCACTACGGAGGCTAACAACATACCCGCCACAGGAGGTACAAAAGAGATACTGCCAGGAACCGTTCCTTTAGTGTTCAGGCAAGGTTTTGGAGAAAAGACTGTTTTGACTCCGGAAAAAATGCCCCTTTTCCTCAATTCTTTACGGACAATTTTTGCCAAGGGACATCCGAAAGTCTCTCCTATATCCCCCAACCGGAAACCAAAAGGGTCCAAACGGTTTCCCGCTCCCATGCTGGAGACAATTTTTAGTTTCCGCTCCACGCAGTGGGCAATCAAACCTACTTTACTGGCCACACTGTCAATGGCATCGACAACGTAGTCATAGTCTTCCTGAAAAAAGAGTTCCTTATTACCTGCCCGGTAATACTCCTGTACAGTAATCACTTTGCAGCCGGGATTAATATCAGCAATGCGCTTTTTCATCACCTCAACCTTAGGCTCTCCCAAGGTTGAATGCAGTGCCGGCAACTGCCGGTTCAAATTGCTTAAAGTAACCCGGTCATAATCTACCATGGTAAGTTTGCCGATCCCGCTCCGGGCCAGTGCTTCCACCACAAAGGAACCTACACCGCCTACCCCGAAGACAATTACTGAAGCTGACTTCAGTTTTTCAATTCCTTCATCCCCGATCAGCAACCGGGTACGGGCCAATTGGTCTTCCAATTGATCATCCTCCTTAAAAGAAAAAGGCTTTGCCGTCATCAGACGCACAAGCCTTATTATAATACAATTGCATCAACCAAAATATAAACCCCACACGTGCCGTGACGCCCTGTTTTGAACCTGCTCTCCGCAGGTGGGTGCTCTCCTGAATGCTTTTTGTTTCCTCTCGGAGAAGGCCTACAATCCACATCCAGAGTCCAAGCTCCCTTTCTATATGTGTTGGCTCAAAACTAGAGCTGACCACAAACACCGTAGGGCGGTTATTTGTTTTTTTGCTAGATTTATCTTAGCATAATTCCTCGATTGATGCAAGGGAAATGAATGCCAAAGCCTGATCCGGCAATAGTTTTGCCTCATTTAGCGGACATTGTTTCCACTTTCAATTTCAACTCTTTCAGCTGCTTCTCCGTCACCGCTGAGGGGGCTTGGGTCATTAAATCCGCGGCACTTTGCGTTTTGGGAAACGCCATGACATCTCTAATGGTATCTTTCCCCGCCAGCAGCATTATTAAACGGTCCAAGCCGAAAGCTATCCCACCGTGGGGAGGTGTCCCATATTCGAAAGCATCCAGGAGAAAACCAAACTTATCCCTGGCTTCTTCCTGAGTAAATCCCAAGAGAGAGAAAAGCTGTTCCTGGTTCTCCCGGTTATGAATCCGGATGCTGCCTCCTCCTACTTCCACTCCGTTCAAAATCAGATCATAAGCCTGGGCCCTGGCTTTCAGAGGCTCAGAAGCCAACAGAGGCAAATCTTCCTCCCTGGCGGCAGTGAAGGGATGGTGAATGGCTACATACCTTTTTTCTTCCTCATCAAATTCCAGCAAGGGAAAATCAATAACCCAGGCAAAATTAAATTCCCGGGGATCGATCAAATTGAGACGCTTGCCGAATTCCACTCTCAGAGCTCCCAGAGCTTGAGCCACCACTTCCGGCTGATCAGCAACAAACAGTAACAAGTCTCCCGTGGTCGCTTCCAAGCGGCGAGTAATGGATTCCAGTTCTTCATCCTTGAAGAATTTGCTGATCGGCGATTTCAACCCTTCCTGGGTTAACGCCATCCACGCCAAACCCTTGGCACCGTAAACGGCGGCAAATTTGGTTAAGTCATCCAACTCTTTGCGGGAATAGTGGGCACAGCCGGGAACCCGCAACCCTTTTACCATGCCGCCGGCGGCACAGACACCGGCGAAAACTTTAAACCCGGAATCCTTAACCAGATCGGTAATATCTGTCAGCTCCAGACCGAAGCGCAAGTCCGGCTTATCGGAACCATATTTATCCATGGCTTCAGTATATGTTATGCGAGGAAAAGGACGAGGTAACCGGATACCCATTACTTTCTCGAAAATATGGCAAAACATGTTTTCCACCAGGTCCATAATATCTTCCCTGGTAACAAAGGACATTTCCATATCCAACTGGGTAAATTCCGGCTGCCTGTCAGCCCGCAGATCCTCATCCCGGAAACAGCGGGCAATCTGAAAATATTTTTCAAATCCCGCCACCATCAGCAACTGTTTGAACAATTGCGGTGATTGCGGTAAGGCAAAAAATTCACCGGGATGTACACGGCTGGGGACCAAATAATCCCTTGCCCCTTCGGGAGTACTTTTCGTCAGAATGGGAGTTTCAATTTCCAAAAAACCTCTTTCATCGAGAAAATCCCGGATAGCTTTGGTCACCCGGTGTCTCAAGATCAGTGCTTCCTGCATGTCAGGACGCCTCAAATCCAAATAACGATAACGTAAGCGAATGTTTTCATCTGCATCCACATTTTCCGCTATATAGAAAGGAGGTGTCTTGGCTGGGTTCAAAACCCGTAAGGATTGGACTTCCACTTCCACTTCGCCGGTAGGTAAGGCGGTATTTTCTGTTCCTTCAGGCCTTTGCCGTACTTGTCCGACAACAGCCAAAACATATTCACTCCGGACACTTTCCGCAAGGCGGAAGGCATCATGATTGATTTCAGGGCTGAATACTATTTGAACCTTCCCGGAGCGATCCCGCAGGTCTACGAAAATTAATCCGCCATGGTCCCTTCTTTTGCTGACCCAGCCCATTAAAGTAACCGTTTCCCCCAGGTGGACCGGCCGCAATTCGCCACAACCGTGGGTCCTCCTGAGGCCTTGTATTGATGTAGTCATTAACACTAAACCTCCTTAGCTCCTGGACAATCTACTTGTTAAATAGGCGGCTATTTCTCCCAAAGCCACATTTTGTTGTTCTCCTGATGCCATATCTTTTACTCCTGCCTGTCCCCGGCCCAATTCCTCTTCCCCCAGAATTACTACAAAACGGTAATTGCTTTTGCCGGCATAT
>JAAZDD010000117.1 GCA_012512955.1 Clostridia bacterium | reverse complement strand
TCGGTGTTTGGCTGCTCCTGTCCAGAACCAATTTGGGCTTAGCCATCCGGGTCACCGCCCAGGACCGGGAAGTGGCCAATTTGATGGGCATCAATGTTTCCTTGATTTCCATGATTACCATGGGTTTGGCCACCATGTTGGCGGCTACGGCCGGTGCTTTGGTGGCTCCCATCTTTGTCCTGGAACCAAGGATGTGGCTGCAGCCTCTGACGGTGGTCCTGGCCATTGTAGTCCTGGGAGGGATGGGGAGCCTGAAGGGCAGTATCTACGGAGCGCTGATTATTGCCCTGGTGGAGACTTTGGTTGTTTTCTTAATTCCCATGGGTTCTTTTTTAAGGGGCGCGGTGGCACTGGCTATTATGATTGCCATCTTGTTGATTCGCCCTGAAGGATTGTTCGGAGTAAGCTTTGAGGGGGAACGCTAAATGACCGGTTTCCTGTATCATTTGTACCAGGGTTTCAAAGAGGAAATACTGTTTTTGCCCAGCAGGTTGATTGCCTTTGTGGGCTGCCTGCTCCTGTTGTTGCTGCCTCTTTTTATCCAGAGTCCCTATGTTTTAAGGGTGATGACCCTGGCCTCGGTTTTTGCCATTTTGGCCGCCAGTTGGGATCTGCTGTCCGGCTTTGTGGGTCAACTGAGCCTGGGCCATGCCCTCTTTTTTGGCGTGGCTGCCTATACTTCTGCATTTCTTAATCTGTACCTGGGCTTGCCTCCCTGGCTGACCATCCCCATGGGGGCGGTAATGGCGGTCCTGGCCGGTTTGATCATCGGCATCCCTTGCTTGAGACTGAGAGGCCAGTATCTAAGCCTTGCCACTCTGGCCTTTCCCTTAATTCTCACCGGTATCATTTTTATTTTTCCCGATTTTACCGGCGGTGAGCTGGGGGTTTCCGGGTTAAGCCGGCTGTCGGAAAGCAGGCTGGCGGATTATTATATCACAGTTTTCCTGGCATTGGGCCTGGGCTTGCTCATGTGGAAAATTACCGATTCCAAGATAGGGCTGATTTTCCACGCCATTCGGGAAGATGAGATCGCTACCAGGGCGGCAGGAATCAACACTACCAAGTATAAGTTGCTGGCTTTTTCCTTAAGCGGCTTTTTCGCCGGGATTGCCGGCGGCTTGTATGCCCATGTGATGCGCTTGGCGGGGCCGGCCACCTTGGATGTCTTTATGTCCTTCCAGCCCATCATTTGGACCGCCTTTGGGGGCATGGCCACCATTTACGGGGCCATGATCGGTGTCTATTTGCTCTATCCCCTGATGGAGATTTTAAGGATCGTACCGGAATACCGGATGTTGATTTTTGCCGGTATTATCATCCTGGTCTTAAGGATCATGCCCCAGGGTCTTTCACCCTGGGTGATTGAACGGCTGGAAAAGGAGTGTCCCCGCTGCAAGAGGCATAATGCTTTTATCCGCAAGGACTGCAGGGCTTGTGGAACTTCCCTGGATATCTTTTATGCCGGAGGTGATTATGTCAAGAGAGAAACGAGTAAAAGTGTCTGAAAAGTTTGACATAGGGGAGGGCAGGACAGTTTTTTAGTTGGGCAAAAGAAAAGGAGGTTAACGGAGTGAGGAAAAAAAGGGTTTTCCTGATTTGGATGGCGATTGTGCTGCTGGTGGCGTTTACGGTCACCGGTTGTAGTTCCGGTTCCGGCCCGCAGCCTGCGGCGGAAGAGAACGTAGTTAGGATTGCCGTGGCCGGACCCATGGCTTTTATCCACGGGGAGCATCACTGGTACGGGGCTGAAATGGCGGCGGAAGAGATTAATGGGGCCGGTGGCATCAAGGTTGGTGACAAGAATTATAAAATTGAGTTGATTAAAGTTGATACCAACGAGTTATTGAGTGTCTCCGACGCGGCTACCGCCGTGGAAAGGGCCATTACCGAGCAAAAGGCAGATTTTCTGACCGGTTCCATCCGGACGGAGGCCGCCCTGGCCATGCAGGATGTGGCCATGGATTACAAAAAGATCTTCCTGGTGGCGGGGGCTTCCCATGTGGGGCTGGCGGAAAAAGTAGCGGAGGACTACGACCGGTATAAGTACTGGTTCCGGGTTTCTCCCATCAATGCCAATTTGCTGGCCAAAACCCCCCTGATCTTGGTACAGGACGTTGCCGCCAAAATCAGGCAGGAACTGAATATTGAAACGCCGAAGGTAGCCATTGTCTTTGAAAAAGCCCAGGCGGGAGACGTTTTGGCAGAGGTGGCCCAGCAGGTTCTTCCCACCATGGGTATGGAGGTGGTAGGTGTGTGGCGGCCTTCCCCAACGGCCACGGATCTTACCGCTGAATTGACGGCAATCAAGGATTCCGGAGCTCATATCATCTACACCTATTTTTCTGCTGCTGCCGGGGTGCCCTATGCCAAGCAATGGGGTGAGCTCCAGATCCCGGCGGCTTCCGTAGGGATCAATGTGGAAGCTCAGGCCCAGGGCTTCATGGAAGCCACCGACGGGAAGGGCAATTATGAGTACACCCTGAACACTTACGCTCCTGTTGAAATAACGGAAAAAACCCTTCCTTTTTATGAGAAATTTGTGGAGAAAAACGGGCAGTTCCCCACTTATAATGCCGGCGGTACTTACGACTCCATCTATCTCCTCAAGGAGGCCATTGAAAGGGCCGGTACCTTGGACGCGGATGCCATTGTGGCCGAGTTGGAGAAAACCGATACTCATACCACGGGAGGAAGATTTGTCTTTGATGAAAATCACGATGTCATTTGGGGTCCCGGGTATGTAACCGCGGTGGGGACTCAGTGGCAGGACGGCGAACTGGTTTGCGTCTGGCCCAACGGTAGGGAAGGGGGAACATATCCCGGA
>JAAZDD010000116.1 GCA_012512955.1 Clostridia bacterium | reverse complement strand
GGGAACCGTATTTACCCGGTAAAGTGGCATCGTCAACCACCGTCACTAATTCCGAAGCTACCTTTTGGCCTATTTTGCCGGCATAAACTGACAGTTGTTTTTGCACTAAGTCTGCTTCCAGGCCATGGCCGCAGGCTTCGTGAATCATAGTACCTCCGGCTTCCCCGGACATGACCACCACCATCTGGCCTGCCGGCGCCGGTTTCGCTTTCAACATCAAAAGTGCCCTTCGGGCAGCTTTCTGGGCCAATTCTTCAACATTGACTTCCTCAAACAATTCAAAACCTACCCGTCCGCCGACAGCTTCGTAGCCGGTCTGAATGATCCCCTTGTCGGCGGCTACCACATTCACCACAAACCGGGTGCGGACCCGGCGATCTTCCACATATACTCCCAAACTGTTGGCAACCCAGATATCCTGAATCACATCCCCATAACCGACGGCTACCTGTTTAACCCTTTCATCAAGGTTCCGGGCTGCTTGGTTTGCCATTTCCACTAAACGTACTTTTTCCTCAATGCCCACTTCTTCCGGCAGCTTTTTGATCGCGGCCGGAGCTATCGCTTGAGGAGTCTTTAACTGAATCCGGATATCCTGACGGGCGCCTTTTGCCGCTTTGGCAACAACCTTGGCCACCTGGAGCAACCCTTGTTCCGAAAGGTCATTGGTATAACCATAAGCGGTGTTGTCCCCTACAATAACCCTGATCCCGGCCCCCAACTCCATCCCTGAGATTACCCTTTCAATCCGGTTATCTTCACAGCTAATTCCATTATTGGATTTTCTCTCTAAAAACACCTCGGCAAAGTCTCCGCCTTCACCCAGGGCTTTTTCCAAGACTGCTTCCAGCTGGTGTTTTTCCAGCATAACCAATAATCACCCCTTTTTCCTTGATCCCTAGTATTATTCATGCTGTATCATTATATTCCTTCCTAAGAGGGCCGCATCCTGCCTATTCCGTAAATTCATTTCCATAATCATCATGACCCAAAGATCAATAAACCTGAAAGTCAGCTAACACAGCCAAAAGCCGGTCATATGCCCCAAGCCCGGCATCCAGCCAATGGACCACAAAGGAAAGCCTTTGCACGGTTTCCACATTGACTTTGATTTTAACCGGATATTCAGCCGGTTTGACCGGTTTAGATTCGTAGAGTAAATTGCCGTCGCCAAAGACCTGCAGCTGAAAACTACCCCTGCTGTTCCTGGTTTCATCATCTACTCCCAGGTACCCTTCCAGCCAAGAATAATTACCTTTCAACTGGACCACTGTTTCTCCGTAATGCCCCGGCGCCTCAGCTTCTTTATTCCCGTTCGATGGCTTCACCAGCTCAATTACCAATCCGTGGTCGTAGGTATGGGTGGCAATGGCAATCTTCCTGCTTTCCAACCGGAAAAAAGGACCCACATTTCTGAGTACCGGCAGCTGCTCCAGATAAATGGGGATAGGCTTATCCGGTCCGGTCCTATCCCTGATCTTTCCATCACTAATATACACAACTTTTGTCTGAGGATCCCACTCTACCTGGCAGCCAAGAGCTTCCCCAAGGGCACGGGCAGGAACCATCAAATAACCGTCCTCCAGTTGAAAAGGTTCCACCGGTGTATTTACCAGCCGCCCATTGACTACCAGTTTGATATTCTGGTAAACTGCTTTAATCATTATCTCCTGAATCTCCGTCCGGGCAGAAGCTGCTCCCCCAGCCACCCCGAACATCAAAACCAAGGCCATAATGAACCATTTACGCATGTTACCACCTTCCTTCCCAAATATTGGCTATTAACGGGCCGGAAATGTGTATGGAGACAAAGGCCAATCCTCCCCGGGGATTTCCTGTGTTTTTTCCTGTTCCTCAACCGCCGCTTTTTGCCTTTCGCCTAATGGATCATTGAAGAAAGGATTGAAGCCGGTGTATGGCTCGTAAAGAGTTGTTGGAGTTATTGATTGGACCGGCTCCTCACGGAAGACCTGGTAATGTTCAAGAATAAGTAAGGCTTCAATAACTCCGTTAGGATCATCTCCGGCAGTTAAATAAACGGTACCAATCCTGAGGCCTGTCTGCTCCTCCAGTAGCTGCAGGTACCGGATCATATCTGGATAAGGGCCTTCACAGGTGATCCGCAGTGAATTAACCCGGTAGTACTCCTCCGTTCGGCTGCTCTCCGGTTCAATTTTCCGGATAGTTACCTTCCCTTCCGCCAGTTTTCCCAACGTTTGGATCAGTAATCCTGAAGCCGGAACAAATCTGTTTTTGATGATCCTTGTCTGGCTGTTCAATTGGGACAGGAGTGTTTCGTTACGGTGGATCCGTTCCATCAGTTCCGGTATCTCCTGCTCCAGGGATATTAAATCTTTCTGTTGCTCCAGCAGTTCCTGGTAGCGAGGCCATAAATTCACCCAGAAAACTTTATACCACAAGGAAAGAGCAACTAAGCCAACCAATAGGCTTAACAATCTTTTTTCTCTGGCTGAAAAGCTATACTTCATTGCTACCCACCTTGCCCGGGTCAGTCAATAACTGGAGGGTGAAATGATGGGTATCCTTTTCCGGATCCAGATACAGCTCCCCCAGTTTCACTTCCGGAAAGAAACTATCACTACTTAGGGAAGCGGCTAACAAGCTAATGGACTCCATCGTCTCTGCCTCACCATAAACTATTACCCACCCTTCCCCGGAAAAAATGATCTGTTTCACTCGAAGCTGATGCGGTAAATGGTGTTGAAGCACCGTGAGGGTTTCCGTCAATAGTAATCCGGTGTTTAAGGCAGTTTCCAAAGCGGTATGTTCTTCGTAGGCAGAATTAATTTTCTGTTCCAGAGTCTCTAATTGTAATTGGAGAGCTTCCCTTTCAGACAACAGTCCCTCCCATGCTTTCCTTTGGTCGCCCAGAGCATTAATCCTCATGGACAGTAAACTGTAAAGGATGACAGAAATACAGCAATAGCAAATCAATAGGAGATACAACCCTGATTTCTTCGAGGCTCGCTGCCTTCCCGCCGAAGTTAATTCCTCCGGCAAAAGATTAATTGTCACTTAGGCTCTGACTCCTTTCAAAGCTAAGCCCACAGCCACGGCGAAACTGGGATCGGGATACCGATCCATAACTAATCCATAGCCAGGTACACCTTGAACAACTCTAAGCTCCAGCTCCTGCAGTAAACTAATTAAGTCAGGCCACTGGCAGCTTGCACCGCTGACAATTAATTCAGCCGCTTTTTGCCGGCTTTGGGCCTGAAAATAATCCAACGACCTTTGCATTTCCATCAAAAGCTCTTTTGCTTTAGTTAATAAATTCTGACAACTCTTATCAGTTCTTTCCTCACTTTCCGGCGAAAAACGGAAAGGCAAGGACCGGGATAAAGACAGTTGGCCTTGGGCGACAATGGCCAACTGGGTGGAATTTCGGCCCAGGTCCAGGATCACGGTAGGTGCTTTGCCCTGTTCCCCATCCCGGCAGCCCATTAAAGCTCTTTTCAAAGCTAAAGGAATTATATCAATCGCCATTAAACAAAAGCCCGCCTCAGAAAACAGTTCATATAGGTTAAGGGCCATTTCCCGGGGGATAGCCGCTAACATTACGGTTATTTCCTGACGGTCATGATCAGGCTCGTCCCTATTCAAGACCATATAATCAAAAGAATACTCAGCAAGACGGTTACCCAAAAATTCATTTGCCTCCTTGTCAATTTCCTGTTCCAGCTTTTCCGCAGGCAGTGCCGGTAGTTTTAAATACCTGATCAAAACCTGATTAGAAGGAAGTGCCGTAACTACATTCCTTTTTCCCCACCTGTTTTTCTTGCGTATACTGGCCAATAGTTCTACCAATGAGCTTCTCTGATTGATTAAATCAATTGCGAAACTTCCACCCGGCAGAGACGAGGAGAGAGTCTCTACCCGGTAGCCTGCACCTGACTGCTGCAGGTCCACTACCTGAATTGCATCTTCCTCCCAAGCAATTCCTAAGGGCAACTCCTTGCCGGAACGAAATCGCCGCAGCATCTTGCGCCACCTCACTCATTAATGGATTACTTCCAACCAATTATTGATTTGATAGAGGAATTGGGGCTCTTTGACCAGATGATTTCCCGGTAAAGACAGGTAATAAAGTTTTATAGTACCCGGTGACAACATAATTGAAGGAGCCTTTAGAGTGCCATGGATTTCTTTTTTTGGGGAACCTCCCATCAACTGAATGCTGTCTGCCGCAATCAAGGCTCCCCACAGTTCCCTGACATGTGCATCAACAAAGATCTGATCGGCGACAATGAACAGAGACTGGGCGGAGGGATCCGCAGGCACCAAGTCGCAACTAATTCTAACGGTACCTGGAACAACTATTACCGTTTGTCCCTGATAATAGCTTTGCTCACCCTCTCTCATGATCGTTAAATCTCCCGAAGCCAGTAAAATACCGGAACAGAGGTTATCAACGGATAAAACCGGTTCCTCCAAAAGCTGATGCGGTTTTTGAGCATACCAGTTGAAATCTACTGCTGTGGAGATATTTGGCACCAATACAGGAATATCGGAATAAACCTCTCCATCCCGGGACTGATTACTCTTAAATTTGATTTCCCGGGAGCTCACCAGTTTAGCTTTTATATCCGCCGCCCCATGGATGGCAATTTCACCGGTGGCATGGATAGCACCTTTCACGATGGCCTGGTCGATGGTCACTGAACCGTCTACCAATAAAAAACTCTCCAGTTCTGCGAGCCCGGTAAGGGCAAAGTCACCCAAATGGAGAGCATCACCTTCGATCAACAGTTTGGTACCCGGACCCAGTATCAAGTTGTTGGTAACTAGAGAATAGGCAAAAGGAACCGGAATTCTAGCTAATTCCACTCGAATTCGCCTGCCGATTCCATTTACTTCTCCCAGGGATTCTATGGTCACTGAGTACAGTTTATTGTCTACTTTTACTTCTTTAATGACACCTTCGCCAAAAAGATAATTCCGGTAACCTTCTTTCCACCAAGGATCCGCTTCCAATTGATGAACAGCCATTTGAACGCCTGCCTCAGCCAACGATAAAGCTCTAGCTGCCTCCAGTTGGTTAAAACTAATCCTGGATTCCATGACTGTCAATTCCAAAGTAGCCAATCCGATGACAAAGATCAGGATCACCAGCATCATGGTGGGAAAAAGGACCAATCCTCTTTCTTCCCTGAATTTTTCAGACAGCTTCATCAACATAACTCTCAATCCACTCTAATAACTACTGTTGCACTTAATTCATATAACCGGCCGGCCTCATCCTGCCCTGTAATGATCACTGTAATCTGATTACTGTGCGCAAAAGGCATCTGATTATAACTGAAAGTAAGTGATGTAATTCCACCTGCCACCGGGTTATGCCCGTAAAACTGCGAATCCCATTTACCCTTAACCGCCCGGCGTAGATCCTGAGCGCTTAGGTAATACCAGATAATATCCTGTTCCTTGGTCAACAGCAACAAGTTCTCCTCACTTAAATCGACGTCAGCCGCTTTACCTATCAATCCTTGACACCTTCGCAGTTCTGAGGTAATGGCTTCCATAGCGATTCGCAAATTTTGCTGCCCTTCGATGCTGCTTTCCGTAGTCCGGTAGTAGCGAAGGGCAGCATGCAGTAACCCGAAAAAAGGGATGAGGAGCAGTGCCACCAATGAAATTGTAATTGTCAACTCCGCAAAAGAGAAACCCTTGTCATTCCGGAATAGGCACATATAGTTTCCGCCTAGCTTTCAATGTAGTTAAAACAAGCATTGTTTCTTGACGGTCTTTCTCTTTTAGCTCAACAGTAATCTGATCCAATCCGGGTCCCATGTAGGGCGTTATGGTTATTCGATATTCGTAGTTAGGCAAACTGGGATGAGGACAAAAACCTTCTGTCCCGTTCGGGGAAAGAAGTGTCTGATTCAAGAGAGGTTCAAGAAAGCTTTGTGCGGTATAGACTGCTTCAGTTCGTTCCCAGGCTACCATGTATTCCTGCAAGGCAGAGAGCAAAAGGGAAATCAGGGGACCGGCCACCAGTGACAAAATAAACAAGCACACTAATACTTCCACCAAGGAAAAACCATCTTGATCAACTGCCCAATGAGATAAAAAACTAATCCATGACCTCACAATCCACTCTGATCCTCCCTGATGAAGGCATAATAAAAACGGTACAAGTCTTCCCAAAAGAATTTTCCAGCACGATCCTTCCCCCGGAACCCGGAGCTCCTGTCAAAGTGAAATGCAGAATGTTTTTGTCCAGTACTACCCTGGTGAATTTGAGCCCTGGCGGTAATTTACGGTGCAGAACCACTTTCGTATTGTCTCTAATTTGATAAAAACCATCAAGTGGAGCTACTTGCAAATTAACGCTCACCGCTTTGCCGTAAATGGATTGCTGCCTGAGCCAACGGATATCGGAAGCCAATTGAACGGCGGTACTACGCAGCTGATAATAGGCTAAAGGCTTTCGAAGACCGGGAAGGGCAATAACCAGCAGAATAGTGAAGATACCCAAGACCAGAACCATCTCTAAAAGAGTGAAACCATGATGCCCTTCATTCTCCCCAATTATTTTTTGAAATCTTATTCGACCCATTTTTTTCATTTCCTTCCCTTTCCAAGGAAATATTACAATTATTTACCTGGTAGCTGTTATTTACAATAATCAGAAATCAGAGAGTGTTCAACAAACTGAACATAGGAAGCAATAAGGCGATGACCATTCCCCCTACGAAGAACCCCAACAGCAGCACTAAAGCAGGTTCCAGTAAGGCAGTAATTCTGTCCAGAGTTCTTTCAATCT
Source organism: Clostridia bacterium (assembly GCA_012512955.1). GTDB lineage: Bacteria > Bacillota > DULZ01 > DULZ01 > DULZ01 > JAAZDD01. Next base: position 21,620 of record JAAZDD010000116.1, on the reverse strand, counting down.
CCTGGTCATAATAGATGCTTAGTTTTTGGAGGAATTCCGGCAAGCGGCCGCTCTCCTCACCGGAGGCTACCATTTGCACCAATAAGAGAGGAAACAGCTTGCTCTCAGCCAAAGGGCGGGCCAAACTTTTTCCTTCCTCCAAACTACTATGAGCCAACTCCAGGCTTTCTTGCAAGATTCGGTTACCCAAAGTTTCCTTGACTACCATAATGGCCTGGATAATTGGGACACCGTTCCCCAACAGCGCACCCAGCAACCGGCAAAACCGGGCCGCAATCACTTTGACAACCAGGTCCCCCAAAATCGGAAATGCCAAAATAATGCGATCCCACCATATACGGATTTCCGGGCGTTGGAACAGCAAATACAAGATGCCGCTCGTTATAATAGCTACCAAGACAGGCAGAAAACCCCAGTGGGTCATCAGATTGCTGATTTTCAGAACCGCTTGGGTTACCCAAGGCAGTGGCACACCTAAATTGTGCAGGATAAGAGCAAAATTTGGTAAGACAAAATTTGACATGACAACCAGTGATAGCAAAGTTAGCACCAAAACCAGTAACGGATAAGCCAATGCAGATTTAGTCTGCTCCCTGAGTTTGTTTTCTCTTTCATAATGGTCGGCCAGCCAACTGAAAACCTGGGGCAAGATCCCGCCCAATTCCCCGGCTTCTACCATGCTAACCATTAAGACCGGAAAAACCTGGGGATGTTGGTCTAAGGCTCTGGCCAAGGTGCTGCCTTCTTTTAAATCCTGCTCTACTTTATGTAACGCCGTTTGTAAAGAGCCAGGGGCTTGATGCCTGTTCAAACTTAAACAAGCCAACAGCGGTAACCCTGCATCCAGCATGGCTCCCATCTGGTAACAAAAAAGAGCAAGGGTTTGAACGGGTACTCTGCTTCCCTTCAGCAAAATAAGCTGGTCTCCGGATTCGTTAAAAAAAACAGCCATGGGTGAGCTCCCTTCATCCCACAGAATGCCAAAATATAGCAAATTCTGCTTCTGAAGTTACAGATTCTCCCTTCAGCTGTTTTTTCCTGCCAAAATATTCATTTTTTTGTTCGTCGCCAAAACTCTGTTTAGATAAAAAGAAAACACCTCGTTTAACCGAAGTGTCGTTAAGCCAACTAGTCGGTCAAACCGATACTAGATAAAATATGGGAAGGGACAGCTCCTCCTGAGGGACAGTCACCATAGGAAACGCAGGCGTTCCCTCCGCAACTCTTTGCCTGGTACATGGCCCGATCGGCTTTAGTGATAAGCTCATCAACGGTACTCCCATCATCGGGAAAGATACTGACTCCGACACTCAAAGCCACTTTCAGGGGCAGTTGAGCGATTTGTACCCGGTTCACCCCATCCATCACCCGGGAAAAAACCTTTTGATAATGACTGGAGTCGCTTAGGCCAGGCAATAGGATCAGAAACTCGTCTCCACCGTATCTGGCCACCAGATCATTGGCACGGACGCTTTTCGTTAAAATCTGAGCCACTTTCACCAGAACCTCATCCCCCACCTTGTGCCCATAGGTATCATTGATACATTTGAAATTATCCAAATCAATGAACATTAGCCCCAGTTTTTCCTGTTTACGCCTGGCATTATTGATGAATTTCTCAGCGATATTGTAAAAAAGGGTTCTGTTAGCCACCTCAGTCAGCTTATCATAGTAAGCCAGCCGGGCGATTTCCTTTTCTTTTTCCCTCAGTTCCTTGTTCAAATCCGAGAGCTTCCTTACATATTCTTTTAACTGATTGACCCGAACATATTGGCTTGTAACATCGATACATTCAATGACTATGAGTTTATAATCAGCATTTTTGTACCTACTGCCCCGTACATTCATTTCTGCCTTATCGGTAATCAAACCACGATGCATCCCGGCGGAAAAAAAAGGCCGATAGTCTTTTTCCAGGGCCTGACGCAAGGAATCAATAAAGTAGTTTCTGTTTAGGCCAGGCAGGACTTCTAACACATTTTTCTCCAATGCCTCATCTTGGCTGACCCCTGTTGCCTGTTCCATAAAATTATTCCAGAACAGGATACGAAAAGTCTCATCAAGAATAATGATACCTTCATCTACTTGGTTCAGGATGTCCGAAAAAATACTACTCATAGAGATCAACTTCCATCTTATCTAAAATATTGATTATCTCATTCAATGAGTTAAGGGTCAGATCCATGATGATAGCTCCGTTAATTTCCGTGTCGCTAATAACAAAAGTAATGTACAATACCAGCCGGTACAAATAGTCTTGATTTTGCCGGTTGGCCATGATCTCTTGCCGGCTCAGCAATTTGACCTGAGGCAAAGAATAATTGAGCTCCAGGCATAGAAAATTGCCGAGTTCCCCTACAATAGAGTTTAATACAATATTCCCCACTTCTTTGATGATGTCCAAGTCAATATCGTCAAACTCCAGATCATAAAGATAGCACTCTTGACCTTCACCCTGGCAGAGGTTGAGAAACTGTCTCATTTTATCCGCCGGAAAGATGAGGTTGGCTTCTCCCGCCAGTTTATCCCGGAAACAAATGGAAGACACCACCAGGGTCCCCTTCCAAATAGCCTCAGGCAGAGGATTTACCGGACCGTTTTCGTAGCAGATCAACTCCAAATGAGGCACATTCAACAGCACTCTCTTCTTCACGATTTCCGAAAGCATGCTGGCGGATTTGCCCACTCCGATATTAAATACCTCTTTTAAGATGTCATACTTCATTTGACTGATTTTCATCACTCATCGCCCTTTATCAGCTTTGCAACAGACTGGGCCTTTTCTACGCTGAAAGGTTTGTTGAAAAAGGCCCTGATCCCGAATTCCTCCAGTTCCTGGCGTACGCTGTGCTGTACATCTGCCGAAATAACCACAATATTGGCTTCATGGTTATCTTTTTTAATCATTTTAATCAGTGTTTGCCCGTCCATATTGGGCATCAGCAAATCTACAAACACGTAATCAGGACGGTACTCCCGGTACCTTTGCCAGCCCTGTTCCCCGTCATCAGCAAAAATTACTTCTATATCAGGTATTACACTCCGCAACATCTTGGCAGTTGTTATCTGCGAAAATTTCGAATCATCAATAATTAATATACGCATATCCCAAATCCCTTTCCTAAATAACAATGGTTACAATTAATCGGTTAGCTTATTATATCATGTCATAAAGGATATTTCATCAAATTTTTCCATAATCATCTTAACCCTGACAAATTTAGATAAAATTCGATTAAGCTGTCACCCCACAACAAAGCAACCCAGATGCCAAAAGCCAGAAATGGACCAAAAGGAATCGGTTCTTTTCGCTGCTTCCTTCCCGTAGCCAATAATATCCCTCCACCTAAGGCACCGCTGACAAAGGCCAAAAATAAAGCCAGAAGCGTAGCAGCACTACCCAGGACCAGCCCGGCAGCAAACATCAGCTTGATATCTCCCCCTCCCATGCCTCCTTGACTGATAAGGGCAACTGCCAGCAAAATACCGCCACCCAGCAAAGAGCCCAACAAGGATTCCCTCCAGGAAAGCTCCGGCCAAAATATTTGCCAGCCTATGGCCCAGACCAAAACTGTCAACACCAATTGATTAGGTATTATTTGTCGGTCAATGTCAATAAAAGCAATGATCACCAGGAGGCTGAACAGGATGAGATACTTAACCAAAAGGGGCTGGAAACCGGTTACCTCGTAAGTCAAATAATAAAGCAGTCCCGTAAGAAACTCCACCAGAGGATACCGCCAACTGACAGGAGCGTGACAGTAACGACAGCGCCCTTTGAGAAAGAGAAAACTGAGAACAGGTATTAAGTCTGGGGTTCGTAACCGGGTATAACAATGCGGGCATCGGGAACTGCCGTAAATGATGGTTTCTTGATTGGGAATGCGAACAATACAAACATTTAAGAAAGAACCAATCAGGAGACCGAAAAGAAAAATGATTCCTGCCAAACCGGCTCACCTAGCCTTCATCAGAATAAGCGACCCGCATTACTTCCTGAATGGTGGTAATTCTTTCCAAAGCTTTCATAATACCGTCCTCTTGCAAGGAAACCATGCCGTTGTTGATGGCTACTCTCTTCAATTCATCACTGGTAGCACGGGCCATAATTCGCTGCCTTAATTCCCGGGTAACCGCCAGTACTTCCAGGATGGCAATTCTCCCCTTGTACCCGGTCTGTTCGCAACGACGGCAACCTCTGCCCCTGGCCACTTCCACCAGGGGAAAACCTAATCTCTCCAGGTAAACCGCTTCCGGAGAGCCCGGTTCGGGTTGATAGTATTCCTGGCAATGGGGACACAGCCGCCTGACTAAACGCTGGGCCACAACTCCTTTCAGGGACGAAGCTACCAAGTAAGGTTCGATGCCCATATCCAGCAACCGGGTTACAGCACCTGCCGCATCAGCGGTATGCAAAGTACTGAAGACTAAATGCCCGGTGATGGCTGCCCGCACGGCAATTTGGGCCGTCTCCTGATCTCTGATTTCACCTACCATAATGATATCAGGATCTTGTCGCAAGATAGCCCGCAAGCCCGTGGCAAAATCAAGACCTTGTTTATTGTTAACCCGGATCTGATTGATGCCGTTTAACAGGTACTCCACAGGATCCTCAATGGTCATTATATTCTGCTCGGAATTATTCAGTTCGTGAAGGGTGGCATATAATGTAGAAGTTTTACCGCTTCCCGTGGGACCGGTGATTAATACCATTCCGTCGGTATTCATAATCAGACGGCGGTATTCGGTTAAAGCATTATTGGAAAGACCCAAATTCTCTAACAAGATTAAAGAAGAAACGCCGTCGAGGATTCGCAGCACCACTTTTTCTCCATAAGCTGTAGGAACGGTAGACACCCGGAGATTGATCTGCTGCCGATCCAGGCTGATCTGAAAACGGCCGTCCTGAGGCAGTCGTCTTTCGGTGATATCCAGACCGGCCATTATTTTTATCCGGGATACCAGGGGCGGAAGAATACCTAAGGGCAATTCCACCATTTCCCGCAAGAGCCCGTCAATCCGGAAGCGAACCCGTACTTTACCCTGGGTAGGTTCGAAATGGAGATCACTTGCTTTCATTTTGACTGCCTGTCTGATGGAGGTGTTGACCAGTCTGATCATCAGTGCCTCATCCTGGTCGGATTCCTGAACCTCCCAGGCAACACCGGTTTCAAAAAGCAATTCCTGACTGCGCTCTGCCTGAACCACCAACTCCTGCAGATCATAAAATTGCCCGATAAACCGCTCCACTTCTTGCTCTGAGGCAATGGCCGGCTGTATTTCAAGTTGGCATATTTGTTGCAAATCGTCGATGGCTACTACGTCCAAGGGGTCCGCCATTGCCACCAGGAGCCGGTTTCCTTGCTGCCGTACCGGTATCGCCTTATAGCGAACCACCAAAGATTGAGGCAATATCCGGTGCAGTAAATCCGGCTCAACCTCCTCAAACAGGTTTACTTCCGGCAAATCCAGTTGGCCAGCCAAGGCCGAGACAATTTCCGGTTCAGCTACTATACCAAGGCGGACCAGAATTCGTCCCAATCGCTCCCCGGTTACCTGCTGAATCCTGAGGGCCTCCTCCAATTCTTTTTCATCCAGGAGGCCTTTCTCTTTAAGTATCTCCCCAAGACGTTGACGAGGCATCCCTACATCACTCGCTAATCAATAATTTACAAATAATCGATCAGTTTTTCAATGTCCTCAAGAGACATTCTTTTCACTGTCATTTCCCCTAATTTGATGGGCAACACCATCCGAATTGCCCCGGAGCGAGCCTTTTTGTCCAGCTTAATGACTTCCAAAATCCGCTCTTTGGGAAGACCTTTCGGCCATTGGGTAGGCAATCCAATTTGGGACAGGAGGTCCAATTGGCGACCTAAGATGCCTTTATCTTTACAGACACCCAATTCCAAAGCAATTTTGGTAGCAGCGATCATGCCGATGGCTACCGCTTCCCCATGCCGGTAAGTGTCATAATCGGTTAAAGTCTCCAATACATGACCAAAAGTATGACCGTAATTCAGTAAAGCTCTGATCCCTACTTCCTTTTCGTCCCGGGCCACTAACATTGCTTTGGCCTGACAACCATGGCGCACTACCTTAGCTAAGGTACTTGGATCAAAATCAAATACTTTTTGACTGTTTTCTTCTAAATAGCAAAAAAAGTCCTGGTCCTGAATGACTCCGTACTTGACGATCTCCGCCATACCGACACTCAATTCCCTAACGGGTAAACTGGACAAAGTTTTTAGGTCAATCCAGACTAAACGAGGCTGGTAGAAACAACCAACCAAATTTTTGCCGGCCCGGTGGTTCACACCTACTTTACCGCCGACACTGCTGTCTACTTGAGCTAATAGGGTCGTGGGCACCTGGACAAAGGGAACGCCTCGCATATAGGTGGCAGCTACAAAACCGGCCAGATCCCCTACCACTCCGCCTCCCAGAGCAATAATGGGCGAGTTGCGTTCCATGTCGTTGGCTACCAAAGCATCATAAGCTTTGGCAGCAGTCTGTAAATTTTTTGCTTGCTCCCCGTCGGGAATGAGAAAGATATTAGCGCTGATACCGGCTTTTTCCAGGCTTTCCAGTAAAGGGGCTCCATAGAGGTTAAAAATCTCTTCATTGGAAATCACCGTGCAGCTTTTGGCAGGTATTAAACTTCTCAAGTAAGGACCTAAACTGCCAATGGTATCCCACCCCAGTTCTATGGGATAACTCCTTTCTCCCAAATCAACAAGCAGGGTTTCCACAACTAAACCCCCTTTCCTCCAAAAAAACCCGAATGCGTTCGATGGTTTCCTCTTGACTCAAATGGGTGGTATCGACGGTAAAATCTGCCTCAGCATAAAAAGGTTCCCGTTCTTTAAGAAGTTGTACAATCCTTTCAATAGACCGGTCCTTTTGTAAGAGAGGCCTGCCTCCCCTCTTACTGACTCTTTCCTGGATAACCTGTGGATCAGCGGTCAGGCAGATTAAAATGCCATTTGCTTGTAACGCCTTGATGTTTTCCGGATCAATCACCGCTCCCCCACCGGTTGATATTACGCAATTGGACCGAGCGGCTACTTTAGTTACTATCAGGTTTTCCTCAGACCGGAAACGTATTTCCCCGTGACGAGCAAATATTTGGCTGACAGTCATGCCGGTAAGCTTTTCTATTTCCCGGTCAGTGTCGATAAACTCCCTTTGGTAAATATCCGCCAGTTTTTTGCCAATGCTGGTTTTGCCTACTCCCATAAAACCGATTAAGACAATATTGCTCTTTTCCATTAAAAGTCCCTCACATAGTCCCAGTAATCTTGCCATGCCTTTTTTATTTCATCTATATTATCATGTCCAAACTTCTCCAGCAAGGCATTAGCCAGCACAGGAGCGATTACTGCCTTACCAACCACAGTGGCTGCCGGTACCGCACAAACGTCTGACCTTTCTTTGGTTGCCTCAACAGGTTCTTTGGTAATTACGTCCACACTGGCCAGGGGCTTCATAAGAGTGGGTATGGGTTTCATGGCTGCCCTCAGCACCAGTATTTCTCCGTTGGTAACTCCCCCTTCTAACCCACCGGCGCCGTTAGTAGGCCTATAAAATCCTTCCTGCGCACCATAGTAAATGGGATCATGAACCTGGGAGCCGGACAAAAACCCTGCACGGAAACCTAAGCCAATCTCCACCCCTTTTATTCCCTGGATACTCATCAAGGCCTGGGCCAACAGCCCGTCCAGCCTACGATCCCAGTGGACATAGCTGCCAAGACCGGGAGGCAAGCCCCTGACCATAATTTCAAAAACTCCTCCCAGGGTCTCCCCTGCCTCCCTGGCCCGGTCGATGGCTTTAACCATGGCTGCACTGGCTTCATCATCGGCACAACAAACAGATGACCGGCGTATTTGCTCTTGAACAACCTCCCAATCCATTTCCTGGGAAGGACATTTGACGGGACCAAGAGAAATAACATGAGCCAACACCTCAATATTCAACAAATTTAGGAACTGCCACACCAAAGCTCCCACGGCTACTCTGGCCGCAGTTTCCCTGGCACTGGCCCTTTCCAAAACATTCCTCATATCTTGATGGCGATACTTAATGGCGCCGGCCAAGTCCACATGTCCCGGCCGCGGTCTGGTTACCTTTCTTTTCGATAAGACGGCAGTATCCTCCGCCGTCATCAGTTCTCGCCAATTAGTCCAATCTTTATTCTCAATAACCATGGTAATAGGACTCCCTAAAGTGTATCCTCCCCGGATACCCGACAGAATGGAAACCTGGTCCCTTTCAATAGCCATTCTACCGCCCCGGCCATAACCCTTCTGTCGATCAGCCAGCCACTGATTGATTGATTCCCTGTCTATCTTGATCCCCGAGGGCATACCTTCCAAAATGACCGTTAATTGCGGGCCGTGAGATTCTCCGGCAGTCAAAAATCGTAACATTGACTTCACCACCTGTAGCCTTATTCTATACCTTATTCTCGTAGGGTTGGTAAAATCCTGTTCTATTTTTGCAATGTTCAGGGATTAATATAAAAAGGAGCTTAAGCTGCGGTAGGGCAACTTCAGCTCACTTCCGTCTGTTTTTTGGCCTGAAGTTTATCTCTGAGGAACTCCAATAAACTCTTGTTTTGCTCCTCCAGCAATTTGATTTCCGCCGCTTCTTTAAGGCTACGGAGATGCCGTACTTCATCTGCCAATCTCCTGCTTTCCTCCCTTGCCTTCCCCAATTCCTCCATAATGGCTGAAAACATGAAAAATACTGTAGTCTTTAAATTATGGTCAACGCCCATGGCACAGGCAAGGGTCCGCTCCAATTCCAGCCTCCGTTTGGCACCTTTGATGGTATATTGTTCTGTTTGCAGTAATTCTTTGATCTGGCTGAACAGCTCCAAATGATTTTGATCGTAACGCTTACGCCTCCCTTTCGGTTCTTTTATGTTGAAAAACTCTTCGAACTCTTTTTCCCAAAAACGTAGCGTACTCACCTCCACTTGTAGAATACTGCTGACCTGCTGAATGGTAAGCTTGTCCGACACCAGCTGACCCTCCTTACTCTACCATAAATCTAATATTATGGATACTATTGCTATTTCCTGCCATTAATTGCAAAATATTATGCCAAAAATAAAGACAAAAAGCGACAGAGCTTAGATCTGTCGCTTTAGTTGTTGCCTGATGACACTACGCATGATATCAACGGGAGCTTCATATCCCGTCCATAGTTTAAAAGCAGCGGCTCCCTGGTAGACTAACATTCCTTCCCCGTTTAAAACAGGGCAGCCCTGCTTTTCCGCCATGGCCAGCAGTTTTGTTTTGGGAGGATTGTAAATCAAATCGCAGACCGTTATTGGAGGTTTCAACCATTCCGGTTCTACCGGAGGCATAGCCTCCGTTTGGGGAAACATTCCTAAAGGTAAGGTATTGATCAGCAACTGCACCGATTTCAATTCCTCTCTTAATGATGGCATAGCTAAGTCACAAGTCTGGACAGGACAGGCAAAATGCTGCCGGATATCTGCCGCCAATTTTTCCCCTTTATCCCGGCTCCGGTTGGCAATGATCAACCTACCTGCCCCTTCCTTGGCCAAAGCAAAAGCTACGGCTCTGGCAGCTCCCCCGGCCCCCATGATCAGGACACTCCGGCCATCTACCTCAATTTTCCCTACCTCTCTCAAGGAACGAAGAAAACCGGCGCCGTCCGTATTGTAACCCCATAGTTCACCATCCCGGTTGACGATGGTATTCACCGCCCCCAGCAGTGCCGCATCCCGGTCCAAATGATCCAGTAAAGGTATTACCTTTTCCTTATAAGGTATAGTCACGTTGCAACCTGCTATATTCAAAGCTTTTAAGCCCGCAATGGCCTGAGCAAGGTCTTCCGGTTTAACCGGAAAGGCTACATAGTGATAGCCAAGGCCGAGGTGTTGAAAGGCCCCATTATGCATGGCGGGAGACAGGGAATGGCCCAGGGGATAACCGATAATCCCCACCAAGCGAGAAGTGTTGTCACTGCCCAAAAAAATCACCTGCCCGGCTTCTCTTTAATGATATGGGTGAGAACCAACCTTTCCAAGCGTCTCATGAACCGGGTACCGATGAACTCCCGGGTAGTCATCGGCACCACCAGTATAGTCTTCAAGTAGAGACGATTGCCTCCCAGTACATCGGTAAAAACCTGATCTCCAATTACAGCTGTTTCCTCAGGTTTCAGTTCCAGAATTTCCAAAGCCTTCCTGAAGGCTTTGCGACGTGGTTTTCCTGCTTTGTAAACACAGGGGATGCCCAACCGGTCAGCCACCTGTTGTACCCGTTCCCGGCTGTTATTGGAGACCAGACAAGGCTTGAGGCCGTATTCCGGAAGGGATTTAAACCAATGGAAGACCAGTTCTTTAATCTCAAAACTGTTCCACTCGGTAATGGTGTTATCCAGGTCAATGATCAGCCCCCGGATACCCTGCTGGGACAATTGTTCCAAAGGTATGTCCTCCAAACGGGCCACATAAAGATTGGGTTTCAACAGTTTAAACATGTAGATACTCCTATTCAAGTAAGTTGGTCTCATTATACCAGAAAAACTTACCTTTTCCCAATCAAAGTGGTACTAGCAACAGTCCTTTCCCTGTTCATATATTATAGGGTAACACTATGGAGGGGTGGTTGAATGATTAATTATCTGGTTATCGGTGCCATCGTCCTTTCCGTACTGAAAGGCATTTCCCTGCTGGTTTCTTACCTCAGCAACAATGCTTTTCCTCATCCTTTGTCGGAAGAAGAAGAAGCCCACTATATTGAACTGTTACAACAAGGAGATGAGGAGGCTCGCAATATCCTGGTAGAACATAATCTGCGGCTGGTGGCCCATATTATCAAAAAGTTTGAAGGTACCGGAGAAGAAAACGATGATCTGATTTCCATCGGCACCATCGGCCTGATTAAAGCAATCAATACTTTCAAACCAGATAAAGGCACCAGGTTGGCCACCTACGCCGCCCGGTGCATCGAAAATGAAATACTCATGCATTTACGTTCAATTAAAAAGACCAAAAGTGAAGTCTCTATTCACGATCCCATTGGCATTGATCGGGAAGGAAATGAAATCACTCTCATCGATGTGCTGGGCACGGAACAAGACATTGTCGCCGACACAGTAGAATTGCTTCATGAACAGCAGCGGGTTTTGGCAAAATTGAATACCCTTTCCAACCGGGAACAAAAAGTGCTGATCATGCGTTACGGATTATTCAACAGCTACAAAAAGACGCAAAGGGAAATCGCCAAAAAGCTGGGCATTTCCCGTTCCTATGTTTCCAGAATCGAAAAGAAAGCTTTGGAAAAGCTGACTAAAGAAATAACATCGGATAACAAATGATTAACCGCCCACCTGGCCCTTTTCCGTATCAGATAACTAAAGAAAGTAAATAAGCACCCAGCAAAATCAAGATGCCGCCACTGGCATAGGTAATAATAGAACTATACCGTTGAAACTGCCTGAGACTTTTGAGAGCACCGGTAAAGGTACCGGCGATGAGCAGGGGCACACCGTGACCGAAACCGTAAACGAACAACATGAGACCGCCAAAGACCAGGTCACCTTTGACGGCCAGGTAGGTCATGATCACCGCTAAGACCGGAGTGGCACAAGGAGAGGCCACCAACCCGAAAAAGAGTCCCATCAAAAAACTGCCCAGGATGCCCTTGGTTTTGACCGGTACCGTTTTTAGGCCCGGCAAACTGATCTGAAGCACCCCAAGGAGCTGCAATCCCATGATAATGGCCACCGCCGCCATGATCACATACCAGTAAGTACCGATCTGCCCGAACACCTTGCCAAAAGAGGCTGCTGTAATGCCCAGAATGGCAAAAGTAACTCCCAGTCCCAATACAAAGAGCAAAGACATGGAGAACCCTTTTATCCGGGAAGCATTGCTGTAGCCTCCGACGTAACCCACTAACACCGGCAACATGGACAGGATGCAAGGACTGAAGCTGGTAAAAACACCGGCTACAAAGATCAGGGGCAAGGCAACGACCAGATTGCCTGAAAGAGATTGATTAATCAGATCAACAAAAAAGCTAACCAAGGACTTCCCTCCAACCTGGTATTACAGCAATTCCTGTAATAACCCTTCCAATTTTTGCTTGGATATGAATCCCGACAGCTCTCCCCCGACTCTCTCTCCCTGGGCATTGATCAACACATACGCAGGGATATACATAATCTGGTAATCCACAGCCAGCCCAGAACCGGAGCCGTCGGTATCAGCCAGAATAAACTCGATTTTTTTCCCGTATTTTTTCTTCAGCTCAGTAATAATCGGCTTCATGGCGACACAGGCCGGACACCGGTCGGCGTAAAACTCAATAAAGATGGGCTTGTTTGCCGCCAAAGCGGCCGCCATCCGTTCCTCGGGATAGGGAGTGGCGGCAAAAGAGCCCTCCCCGGAACCAAAATACCGGAAAACTGCAAAACCCAGGACCAACAAAGCTACGGCCAGGGCAACGGTAATTCCTTTTTTCAAATCGGTTTCCTCCTTCCGCCAATTAATGTAAAATGGGACAGTACGTCCCATCGTTTTCACCATCCATTTTCTTGACTAAACCAAAAACCCTTCAATGACCAGTTTTTTAAATAAGCCAATCCCTTTCAAATCAACTTCCAGACCTTCCGGATCCATGGGAGACTTCTTGTCAATATAAACGTTAAGTCCCTCCACTTGCGTGTAGTGGAAGTCTTCCTCAGTTTCGGGTTTTCCCGCATACACGGCAGGAATTTTGAAAGTACCGGCTCAGCCTCGTCCAATTTCCACTAACAAAGTAACTGTATCGGTCTTACCTTTGATATAATCCAACGCAGCTTTTGTAAATCTGACCTTAGCCATTATTTTTCCTCCTTCTGAACGGTCTTTGTTTGTTTTTTATTATACTATCGCCTGTTATCTGCTGTCAATAGTTGTTTGCGAAATTGATCAAGTTCAAAAAGGGCCGCCAGGGGCCCCGGTTAAGATCCAAAGAACTCAGTCTGAGGAGCATGAACAGCGATTGCTTAGGGAAAAACTCAATATGCAGCCTCCTTGGGTAGGATGATAATCCTCCAACCAGGCATTCTGCCTGAAATTTCTGCTGAAAACGTAAATAAAAAAGGGAGCCATGGGGCATAAACTTAAATCCTGGGACGTCTGAAGCTTTTCATTGGCTTCTTTGAGAAAACAGCCGGTGATGACCACATTAATTTGGTCAGGGGAAACTTCCTTTAATTCCACTCGTTCACAAAAAGGAAAATGCTCCTGAAGCGCCCTGTCCAGCGATGCAGATAAATCTTCCACTGATACAGGCATTGTTGGCTGGGCCAGCAAAACATCCTCGGCCAAAGACCAGGCCATTTTGGCTCTGATATTGTCGATTTCTTTACCGGCTGCACCACCTAATACCTGGAGGTATTTCGTCAGTAATGTTTTTATTTTGTCCACCGCCATCCCTCCTGGTTATTTATATTGCTCCCATTACAATAATAAAACTCTGAACACAAATAATAAAGAGAACAAGTAAAGTATACATAATTCATGCAACCCTATAGATTACGGGACCGGTGGTAGCGCCGTAAAATCCCATTTAGTTGAATAGGTTTTGGTGCCTGGATGAAAACTTTTTGCTGGGGATGGGGGGCCGCTGGGATAGGGGACCCGTTTTCATCAAGTAGTTTCTCCAGTCGGAAAGTATAAGGGTCACCATGGGGCTCCAAGACCTCCAGCCGGTCTCCCACGGAGAACCGGTTTCGCTGTTCCACCAGAGTTAGTCCATTGCTTTCATTGCCGAGAACAAGACCAACGAATTCCACTTGGGGAGGAGACGCCGGCTCCCCTGCTTCCACCATACAGCCTTTTTTAGCTCCTTCAAAATAAAAGCCCGTGGTAAAACCCCGATCGGAAACCTTTTGCAGTTCATCATCCCAGCGGGATTGAAATTGATAATCCTCCGGATTTTGAAAATAAGCATCCATTGCTTCCCGATATACTTTCACTACCGTGGCCAAATAATGAATGCTTATCATCCGTCCCTCAATTTTCCAACTGGTCAAACCGGCTGAGGCTAATTGAGGGATATGCCTGATCATATTCAGATCCCTGGAGCTGAGAATGTAAGAACCTCTGTCATCTTCTTCTATAGGCATATACTCCCCGGGTCTGGTTTGTTCCAATAATTGATACCGCCACCGGCAGGGATGAGTGCAAGCGCCCCGGTTGGCACTGCGGCCGGTCCAATAGCTGCTTAACAAGCATCTTCCCGAGTAAGACATGCACATGGCCCCATGAACAAAGGCTTCCAATTCCACCTCCACTTTACTGCGGATTTCGGTGATTTCCGCCAAAGACAATTCCCGGGCCAATACCACTCTTTTTACCCCTAAATTCCGCCAAAACTGCACGGCGGCCCAATTGGTGGCGTTAGCTTGGGTACTCAAATGAAAATCCAGACCCAGATCCAGCTCCTTAGCCAAGAAAAGAATTCCCGGATCGGAGATCAGGATGCCGTCCACCTGCAACTTGGCCAGTTCTTGGAGATAGGGGGCCAATCCTGCAAAATCCCGGTTATGGGCAAAGATATTCACGGTGACATAGACCTTTTTTCCTCTTTGATGGGCAAATTGGACCCCTTCCGCCATCTCCGGTAAGGAAAAATTCCCGGCACTGGCCCTTAAGCTATATCGTTCCCCTCCCAAGTAGACCGCATCGGCACCGTAGGCAAGAGCGATTTTCAGTTTTTCCAAATTGCCTGCCGGGGCCAGTAATTCCGGTTTAAGCATGCTCAAAGCCTCCTATTACCGTCCTACCATACTATGTTCTGCAAAAGTACGGGAAAAAATGTGAGCACCGTCCCGTTCGGGATCAACCCTGAAATAAAGGTAATCCACATCAGCGGGATACAGGGCCGCTTCCAGGGAGGCCTTGCCGGGGGAAGCGATAGGACCGGGTGGCAGTCCCTGGTACTTATACGTATTGTAAGGTGAATCAATTTCCAAATCCTTTGTCGTCAAATCCACTTTGGGTTCATCCAATAAATATTGTACAGTAGCACAGGATTGTAACAGCATTTTTTTCTGTAACCGGTTGTGAAACACAGCTGCGATGGTTGTCCGTTCCTCATCCAGTTTGGCCTCCCGTTCTATAATGGAAGCCATGGTCACTACCTCAAAGGTGGACAGACCCAATTCCCGTTGCCTCTCCCGGTATTCATCGGAATAGACTTGCCCAAACCGTCTCAGCATCATGGCGATAATCTCATCCGGAGTGGCATCGGCTCTCACCTCATAAGTATCGGGAAATAAAAATCCTTCCAGATACTTAGGGCCCTTCGGGATTTCCGCCAGGAAGTCAAAATTGTATTCCCGTCCGGCCGCCTCCAAAAACTCCTCTTTTGAAGCAAGCCCGGCATCCTCGATCCTTTGGGCAATCTGCTCCAATTTTAAACCTTCGGGAACAGTCAGCCTGACCGTCTCCGCCCGGCCCCCCTTGGTCAATGTAGAGGCTATTTTGTCCAAGGACCAGGAGGCATCCAACACATAGGTGCCTGCTTTTAAATCCTGACTGATTCCTTTTATCCGTGTATAGTAATAAAACACCTTGGGATGCCGGATCAATTGTTTTTCCGCCAGGATATTGGCAATGGTATTAGCGTTGCTGCCCAGCGGGATCTCTACTTCCACCCTAACCGGGTGCACCGAATAAGGTTTCAGATAACCGGCAACAATCTGGTAACAACCCAAGACAAATAGAACCAGCAAAGCTGACCAGATCCACTTTATTCGCCCCTTATTTGTTACTGCCGGCTGATCGTTTGTATGCAAATCATTTCCCCTCGCTTGTGATTTAATACCAACATTATAACCGGACGGGCCATATCCAACAACAGTTCCTGTTAAAAAGCCGCCTCAACTCAAGGCGGCTCTTTCGGCTATGCTTCTCCTAACGCTTCCCAGACCTGGACTACCATGTCCCATTCTTCATCATCTTCAATTTCATAAAGAAACTCTTCACCCTCGGCACTGACTTCTACTTTCAATACTAAAGCATCTTCGGAATCTTCGTCAACGGGAGTCAATACTGCATACTTCTGTCCTTCAATCTCAAAAGCTTCTACTACATTAAAACTAAAAACATTACCTTCCTCATCCACCAGTTCAATGATGTGATCATTTGGTTCACTCATGGGCAACCATCCTTTCCAAGATTAACCTATCTTATCTTACTGAATGGATCTCTCCCTGTCAAATGTTTTTCCTGGAACACTGATCCAAATAGCACTGGAGAATCACTGCAGCGGCCATTTTATCGATCACTTTTTTTCTTCTGGCCCGACTGACATCGGCGGAAATCAATAATTTCTCTGCTGCCACCGTAGTCAACCGTTCATCTTGCAGTTCCACCGGAAGCCCTAAAGCTGCTTCCAATTGAGCTTTGAACGCCAATACTTTTTCGCCTTGAGGCCCAATGGTTCCATTCATATTCCTGGGCAAACCCAAGACCACCAACCCTACTTGGTAGCTTTCCGCCAGTTGCCGCAGTTCAGCCAAATCTTCTGCCTCTCCGGCCCGTTTAATGGTGGTAATCCCCTGGGCCGTCAAACCTAACGGATCACTGACCGCCACTCCGATGGTTTTGTCACCTACATCCAATCCCATGGTTCTCATTCCATTACCTCAATTCAAGTAGGGAAAAACCTCATACATTACTGTATGAGGTTAAATCGCTACTCTATTTTTAAATAGTACCTGAGCAGTTCTTCCAACAGTTCATCCCGCTCCAGTTTCCTAATCAGGTTTCGAGCATTGTTATGGCTGGTCACATAAGCAGGATCTCCGGACAAAAGGTAGCCTACCAGTTGGTTAATGGGATTATACCCTTTTTCCTGCAAAGCCTGATAAACAGCAGTCAACACTTCCTTCGCGTCTGGCATGTCTTCTTTGTTCACTCTAAACATCATCGTATGCTCCAGGTTACCTTTGGTCACAATCCCACCTCCATCATCTAATCCCTCTGTTTCTACATTCGCTGCAATCCAAGTAATCCCTTCTTGATTTGCGGGCTTTTTTCTAATGCCGGAGCTGATTTCTTACTACTTCATAAGCTTTTGCCAAAGCCTCCGGCAACTTGGAAGGATCTTTACCTCCCGCCTGGGCCATATCCGGCCTACCGCCACCGCCGCCTAAAGCTACCTTGGCCACTTCTTTAACCAACAACCCCGCGTGCAATTTTTTGTTCAACAGGTCTTTGGTCACAGCAGCCACGAAATTCACTTTTCCTTCGCTGGCTGCCCCCAAGACAACCACTCCGGAACCCAATTTCTGGCGCAACAGGTCAGTCATGGTTCTTAAGCCCTCCATATCAGATACCTGTACCTGAGCAGCCAAAACAGTAACTTCATCCACTTTTTGCGCAGACTGAAGCAGCTCATCAATTTGGTAAAGAGCCATTTTTTGATTGAGCTTTTCGAGCTCTTTATCCTTTTCTTTCAGTTCTTGAGTTAAGGACTGAATCTTACTTAACAACTGATGATGGGGTGTCTTTAAAAATCCTGCTATCTGCTGCAACAATTCTTCCTGCCGGTTATAATAATCCAGCGCAGCAGTACCGGTGACCGCTTCGATGCGACGCAAACCTGCACCTACTCCTCCTTCACTTAAAATTTTGAAGGAGCCGATCACCCCGGTACTCACCACATGGGTACCACCGCATAATTCCGCACTGTATTCGCCCATTTTGACGACGCGAACTCGATCGCCGTATTTCTCCCCAAAAAGGGCAATTGCTCCCAACTGTTTTGCTTCATCAAATCCAGTTTCAAAAGCAACCACCGGCAGATTGGCCAGAATCATTTCATTGACCCGTCTTTCAATCCGTTTCAGTTCTTCTTCCGTAGGAGCTTCAAAATGGGTAAAATCGAATCTTAACCGTTCAGGCTCAACTAAGGATCCGGCCTGGTTCACGTGATTACCCAAAACTTCTTTCAAAGCCCTGTGCAGCAAATGAGTGGCTGAGTGGTTACGGGCTATGGCCTGACGCCTGACACTTTCCACTTCCAGCTTTACCCTGGCTCCCCGGTTCAGGACCCCTTGGGTTACTTTGCACAGGTGTACCGGGTGTCCGTCGGGAAGCTTCTTGGTGTCCAAAACTACACCCTGGCAACCATCAACGGCAAAAGTGCCCCGGTCGCCGACTTGACCGCCGCTTTCGCCGTAAAAGGGGGTCTCTGCAAACAGAACCCATCCCTCTGTATTCTCTTTCAACCGGTCCACGGCACCGTCACCTTGAACTATAGCCAGGACCGCGGAATCGGCGGCCAGATCCTGGTAGCCCAAGAACTCCGTTGGCGGAATAGCATCCAAAACCCCGGAAAAACCTGCAGCGAAATCAAAAGCCACTGTCTCTTCTCTTGCTTCCCTGGCTCTTTTCCGCTGTTCCTCCATGGCTTTCTCGAAACCTTGTTTATCGATTTTCAACCCGTGTTCTTCAGCAATATCCTCGGTTAAATCCAAGGGAAAACCATATGTATCGTAAAGAAGAAATGCTTCCTTGCCGCTGATGGTATCCCCTTTAGCGGCCAGAATCCGCTCCACTATTTCATTAGCCACCTTGGTACCTTCGTTCAAAGTTTCCTGGAAACGCCCTTCCTCAACCTGAATGACTTTCATTACCTGATCTTGCTGCTCCAGAAGCTCCGGATAAGCATCTTTCATTAATTCTACAACCACCGGCACCATTTGATCCATAAAAGGACCGTCGATCCCGAGGCTTTTCCCAAAACGGATGGCCCGGCGCAAAATACGTCTTAGGACATAGCCACGACCTTCATTGGAAGGTAAGACACCGTCGCTGATCAAAAAGGTACAGGCCCGGGCATGATCAGCCACCACCCGAAAGGGAAAACCTTCCGGCCCCTTCTGGTATTTTTTCCCGCTGATCCTTTCCACTGCTTTGATCAAGGGACTGAACAAATCAGTATCATAATTACTGTTGACTTTTTGCACAACGGAAGCAATCCGCTCCAACCCCATGCCGGTGTCGATGCTGGGTTTGGGCAAGGGGGTGAGATTGCCCTGGGAATCCCTTTCAAACTGCATAAAGACCAAGTTCCAAATCTCCAACCAGCGATCGCAATCGCATTTACCAATGGCACATTCGGGGGCGTCACAGCGAAAACCCTCTCCCCGGTCAATCAAAAGCTCGCTGCAGGGACCACAAGGACCGGTATCCCCCATGGCCCAGAAATTATCTTTTTCCCCCAGCCTCACTATTCTTTCCTTCGGTATTTCCGTTAATTCCAGCCAGAGATTAAAAGCTTCATCATCATCCAAGTAGACAGTAGCCCATAGTTTATCTTTAGGGAGCATGAGTACTTCCGTCAGGAACTCCCAAGCAAAAATAATGGCATCCCTCTTAAAATAGTCACCGAAGGAGAAATTCCCCAACATTTCAAAAAAAGTATGATGCCTAGCCGTCCGGCCCACCGTATCCAAGTCATTATGTTTCCCGCCGGCCCGCACGCATTTTTGGGAAGTGGCTGCCCTGACGTAGGGCCTCTTGTCAAATCCAAGAAAAACGTCCTTGAATTGAACCATACCGGCATTGGTAAATAACAAGGTGGGATCATCATGAGGCACCAGCGATGAACTACGCACCACCTGATGGCCTTTACTTTCAAAAAACTTGAGAAACTTGGTTCTGATCTCATTTCCGGACAACATCATTGACAACTCCTTTAATCAGTTATCATTAAAAGCAAAAAAACCCGTCGCTGACAGCACGTCAGGGACGGAATAGGATACGATGAGATGATTCTCCTTCAACTGTCAAGCTTACCCCTTGCTTCACGGTCAGCTAATCATTTGCTTTGCTGTAATATTATACATAAGCCATCTATCATTGTCAATTATTCCTGGTCTTTAACCAACAAAAATTGACATTATTTTGTCTCCAAAGCCCAGGTTAGCACAAAATGCCTCCATAAGACCCGCAAGGTGATGGTTACGGGCACCGCCAAAAGCATACCCAAGATACCGTAAACTTTATTACCCAGCAACAAAACGAAGATAACCCATACAGGATGGAGACCGACACTGGAGCCGATGATTTTGGGAGACAGGATGTTACTCTCTAATTGCTGAATGACAAAGATCACCACTAAGGCTCCCAGTGCCTGACCCTTGGAATGGAGAATCCCCACCGCCAAAGCAGGCACCGCACCGATGACCGGTCCAAAATAAGGAATTATGTCGGCTACTCCTACAATAGCACCCAAAAGAATCGGAAATTCCAGGCCAATAATCATAAAACCGATTGATGTCAACAGTCCTACCAATGAAGCCACCAATAAATGTCCCTTGATGAAGCGGATTAACTGGACATCAATCTCTTCCCAAAGATGAAGGGTTTTCATACGCCATGGTTCAGGCATTAATCCCAAAAACCAGTCAGCCGTACGCCCTTCATCATTTAAAATGAAATAAGCCAGGATCGGAGCCATGATTATACTGAACAGGTAAGAAAAGATACCAAGAATGCCGTTAATAACCTGTCCGGTAGTCTGGGTCAGGACGATTTCCACCCGGTTCAAAGCTAAATCTACCTCATGCCTGATGGTGTGAGGAATATTAATCCTTTGGTAATTATCATAAAAGCCTTGTAATAATTCCTGCACTTGCCTGGTGTAACTGGGGATGGAAACCAATAACACTTCCAGCTGTCGCCATAAAATAGGGAAAAAATAGACCCCCACCATCAGGATAACAGCTCCCAGCAGTAGATAGGTGAGTATGATTCCTCCCGTCCGGGACAAGCCTTTTTGCTGCCAGAATTCAACAATGGGATTTAAAAGATAGGCCAAAACCAATGCCAATAAAAAGGGCAGCAAAATGGAACGAATCCAGTAGATGAACAAAACTGCCAGTATAATGGCAAGGGCGATTAGGATCCAATACCGAAGCCTTGGCGCTATTCTTACCACTTTTCTCTACACTCCTCTTTTGACGAGGCAAGCAAAAAAGAGGGATTGCCCATCCCTCACTTTTTACGATACATTCCCCTGACTCCCTCTCGTGCATCATTCATCATCTTTTCCGCCTTAACTCTCATTTTGTCTACTTGTTGGGACATCTCTTCCATGGACGGTTTTTTAGCCGGAGAACCCAACAGTCGGGTGATGATCCCGCCAATGATACCGCCGGTAATTATACCTCGCCAGAATCCCATTGCCATTCTTCTACCTCCTATCATCTCTACGTCCCATTGCCTAAAGCAACCAAACTACCGTCCTCTTCAACTTGATAAATACGATTGTGGCAATCGTATTCCACAAAGCAATTCCAGCAATAATATTGGTCCACGTTAATCTTCCCAACTTCTCTTCCGCCGCAAATAGGACAATTAATCATAGACCGCAAGACCTCCTCCCAGCGTTACAAACTGTAGTCTTCAGGTATATAATTACCAGCTTGGGAAGAAATCATACGTAAGCGCTCAATAATCAGGTACCTTGCCGCCCTGGTATAAATGTGCCACAATACCTCCAAAACCCTTGGAACGGAGGTAGAAAAATGACCAAAGAAGAAAAAACAGCTTTGGTAGCAGAATGCAG
>JAAZDD010000115.1 GCA_012512955.1 Clostridia bacterium | reverse complement strand
GGATTCCGTTCCCCTGACGGAGGAGCAGAAGTACTTGCTTGTGGAAATGAAGCAGCTGCATAAGCAGATGGTAGGGGAGCTGATTAAACAGCGGACTGCTGTGGTAGAGCAGATGAAGGAACTGAGGGAAGTAGACAATATGATTGAGATGTACAAAAAGAGTCGCTCAATGGAAGGGGTTTTTGTGGACCATAAGAAATAACTGATGCGGGGTGGGAGGGATGCTGCAAAAAATTCCGGGCATCGAACCGGCTCAGTTACAGAACGTCAAAGACCAGACTGCCAAACAGGTCGTGAGGGGCTCTCGAGAAATTAAAATTACCGAAAAGGAAAATGAAAAGCAGAAAAGGGAATGGTACAAACCGGGCAGCAGGGAGGAATTGGCTGCCTTAATCGAAGAAGTCAACGAGGAACTGGAAAAAGCAGGTTATCCCTTGCGGTTTGCTTTAGTGATGGTAGCCGACAAATATTTGGTAGAGATTAGAGATCTGGTGGAGAATAAGGTCCTGCGCTTGATCAGCTTGGCGGAAGCTGGCAGTATTTTGGGCAGGGCCCTGAAAAAGACAGGCTACCTGGTAGACGAAAAAGTATAGGGATAGTGGGTAAGGAAAGGATGATGGTGGATGTATCGAGCTCAGGCACATGCCTATCAGGCATACCAGCAAAATCAGGTGATGACCGCACCTCCGGAGAAACTGGTGGCTATGCTCTACGAAGGAGCCGTAAGGTTCCTTACTCAGGCGGCCAATGCTTGCCGGGAAAGGAAAATTGAAGAGACACACCGGAATTTGGTCAAAGCGCAGGCCATTGTAGCCGAACTGATGGGTAATGTAAATCGCGATACCGGAGAAATTGGAGAGAACTTGTTCTTACTTTATGATTATATGCACCGGCGACTGGTCGAAGCCAATTTGAGAAAAGACCCTAAGATCATTGAAGAAGTAAAAGAAATGATGATTTCTCTGAAAGAGACTTGGCTGGAAGCAATACAATTGGCTAAAAGCAAGTAAAAAAACAGTACCGGAAGGCACCCGTATTCAGATAGTGAGCGGGTCCTTTTTTTATTGGGACCGCCTAAACATAAATGGGACTTGGATAGCTAAAAAATTCCTGGTGAATAAGAGGAATTTAGCCGAAGATTGTTGAACTTAATTAAGAATTGCTTGGCAGTATTAATTCTTATTTTGCAGGAGGACACGCTCATGTCTGGTTTGTTTTCCGATACCACATTGGTGGCTTTGGAGAAGGCTTTGGACGCTTCCGGTATGAGACAGAAGGTGATTGCCCATAACATTGCCAATGTGAACACTTCCGGATTTAAACGTTCCTATGTCGCCTTCGAGGAAGAATTGCAGCAGGCATTGGGGAGAAACCGCCGGCTGGGTTTGCGTCGTCTCGATGCGAGGCACATGGGACCGGCCAGGAACCTTCAGGAAGTTCAGCCCCAGGTAAAAAGAGATCTGTCCACCAGCATGCGGCCGGACGGTAATAATGTGGACATCGATTTGGAAAATACTGAATTGGCCATTAATTCTATTATGTATAATACTGCCGCCACCAGATTAAATCAGAAATTGCAGCAACTAAGGTATATCATTAACGGAGGAAGATAGTGATGAGTGTTTTCAGTTCGATGAATATCAGTGCTTCGGGCCTTACGGCTGAAAGGCTTCGTTTGGATACAATTGCTAATAACCTGGCTAATATCAACACAACCAGGACATCCCAGGGAGGGCCCTACAGGAGGCAAACCCTTGTTTTTGCGGAGAAACTGGAAAAAGCAATGGGTGGAAAGCATAAGTTCCGGGGTGCCGGCGTGGAAGTGGTGAGGATCAGCGTGGACCAGGGGGAAACGCGGAGAGTGTATGATCCCTCTCACCCCGATGCCGGGGAAGACGGGTATGTTCATTATCCTAATATTAATGTAGTTAATGAGATGGTGGATCTGATAACGGCTACCAGGGCCTATGAAGCTAACATTACAGCTATCAACGCAGCGAAAACCATGGCTCTAAAGGCTTTGGAGATCGGCAGGGGTTAAAGGAGGATAAAAAATGAATATTTCAATGTTAACGCCCCAACCGTTGGAATTACAAACTACAATTAATAATACACCGGCTAAGGAGAAAAACAGCGTTTCTTTTGCGGAGATTCTGAAAAACCAATTTGAACAGGTCAATCAATTACAAAAGGAAGCTGATGAATTAACCCAGAGTTTGCTGGTGGGAGATGTTGAACATCTCCACCAAGTAACGGTAGCAGCTGAACAGGCTGGGCTGGCCCTGCAGTTGACGGTGCAGATCCGCAATAAATTGGTAGAAGCCTATCAGGAAATTTCCCGCATGCAGATCTAATAAAAGTCAGGCTGATGGGGTGACGAAGTGAAAGACATTGTTAAACAGTGGTTGGAGAGATGGAAAGCTCTGCCTGGCTCTCGCAAGTCCATCATTGTGGTGATGTCCCTTGCTGTTATCTTGGCCGGTCTTTTATTTTTAGCCCATATTACCAAGAAGGAGTATACTCCCCTTTTCACCGGTTTGGAACCTAAAACAGCCAGTGCAGTAGTAGATATGTTAAATCAATATGGGATTCCCTACCAATTGGCGGCTGAGGGAACCACCATTATGGTGCCCAAGGATCAGGTTTATGATATCCGGATTCAATTGGCTGGGGAAGGACTGCTGACCAATACGGGTTTGGGTTTTGAGCTTTTTGCCGATACCAAACTTGGGGTGACGGAATTTGAGCGACGGCTGGATTACCAAATAGCACTACAGGAGGAACTCAGAAGAACCATTGTACAGTTGGATGAGGTGGAGCAAGCCAGGGTTCACCTGGTAATGCCGGAAAAGTGTGTCTTTGTCAAAGAAGACCGGCCGGCCTCCGCTGCAGTTACCATTGCCGTCAAACCCTTGGCAAAATTGAGCCCGGAACAGATTAAGGGAATTATTTATCTGGTTTCATCCAGTGTGGAAAATCTGCCCCCGGAAAATGTAAAAATTATCAACAATAACGGGGTTGTTTTAAGTGACGGTATTTTGGAGATCGATTCCCGCTCCCTGACCAGTCAAAATCTTGCCCAATATGAAATGCGCCGTGCCCTGGAAAAAGATCTGGAAGAACGGATCCAGAACATGCTGGAACGGGTGTTAGGGCTGGATAATGTTGTGGCCATGGTGACCGCTGAGTTGGATTTTGACCAGGTAGAGGAAACCAGCATAGAATATGGTAAGGATGAAGACGGACAGGCCACTCTCAGCCAGCAAATTACCGAGGAACAAAGTGAGACCACGGGAACCGGGGGATATACCGGCGTGGAAGGTAATATAGGGGTTCCCTACTATCCCCAGGCAGGGCAGAATACCGATACATATTCCCGCAATGATACTATTACTAATTATTTGGTAGACCAAACGGAACGCCGTATCGTGCAGGCACCCGGTCAGATCAGGCGCTTGTCTACCGCTGTGGTCATTAATGGGATGCTTACAGTGGAGCAGATTGAAAGGATTACTTCCCTGGTCCAAACGGCAGTGGGTTTTGACGCTTTCCGGGGAGACCAGATCACCGTGGACAGCATGTTCTTTGATGCCGGGGAACAATTCGAGCCTATTCCGGAAGTCCCGGATGAAGAACCGGAAGGGCAGCCTATTCCCTTATGGCAGTGGATCGCCTTGGGTGTTGCCGGGTTGGTATTGTTGATCCTGTTGGTGGTGATGGTCAGGAGAAGGCGGAAAGCTTCTGCTAAGCTGCCTGAAGACCTTCAATTACCGCCGGAGGAGCCGGTGCCCTTATCCAAGATCGTACCGGAGATTTCCATGGAAGAAAAAATTCGGGTGGAAAAACAGAAAAGGATTTCAGATATAGTACGCGAAAAGCCGGAGGATGCTGTTCTGCTGTTGAGGGCATGGTTGTCGGAGGAATAGGGGTGTGACTATTGGCAAAAGGAGAATTGACAGGGTTAGAAAAAGCAGCTGTTCTGCTGATCAGCCTGGGTCCGGAACTGTCTGCCAAATTGATGCGGTATCTCCCTGACAATGAGATAGAGCGAGTAACTTACCAGATTGCTAATATGTCTACGGTGACCACTGAGATGAAGACACAGGTTACCGAGGAATTTCTACAATTGTACGAGGCCCAGCAGTACCTGCTTCATGGGGGCATTAATTATGCCAGGGAATTACTGGAAAAAAGTGTCGGTCCGGCTAAGGCCAACGAGATCATCAGAAGGCTGGTAGAGAGTTCCAAAATACGTCCTTTTTCCATGGTGCGCAAAGCCGATCCCCGGCAGATGATCAATTTTATCTACAATGAGCATCCCCAGACAATTGCTTTGATCCTTGCTTACTTAGAACCGGAGCAAGCTTCCATTATTCTCAGCGGACTGCCGGATGATATGCAAGCGGATATTGCCCGGCGGATTGCCCTCATGGAAAGGACTTCGCCGGAAATAGTCAAAGAAGTTGAAGCCGTTCTGGAGAGCAAGTTATCCTCATTAATGGATCAGGATTTTACCGCCGTGGGCGGTGTTAAGACTTTAGTGGATATTTTAAACCGGGTTGACCGGTCAACGGAAAAAGTCATTCTGGAAACCATGGAAAAAGACGATCAGGAATTGGCGGAGGAAGTCCGGAAGCGTCTCTTTGTCTTTGAAGACATTATCAATCTGGATGATACCTCCATCCGGCGTATTCTTAGGGAAGTGGATACCAAAGATCTGGCTTTGGCTCTCAAAGGATCCAGTCAAGATGTGGCCAACCGCATTTACAAGAATATGTCCCAGAGAGCAGGAGAAATGCTCCGGGAAGATATCGAATTTCTTGGACCTATTAGACTTAGGGATGTGGAGGAAGCGCAGCAGCGAATTGTGCAGGTTATCAGGCGCCTGGATGAGGCCGGTGAGATTGTGATTTCCAGAGGTGGAGAAGATGCCCTTATTGTCTAGGAGTAAGGTCTTAAGGGATGTGTCCGTGGGCTCTAAGCCTGTCGAAATTCAGCTTCGGGATGATTTTATCCGGCAGGAAAGCGACCTGGAACAGTTAACCAAGGATCCCCAAACTCAAGCATTAATCAAAGCGGCTCAGAATGAAGCTGAGCGGATTGTAGCTGAAGCGAAAGAACAGGCTGCCAAGCTGCTGGCGCAAGCGGAGGCAGAAAGGGATGCCTATGTGGAAGCAGCCAGGCAGGAGGGAATAGAGGCAGGTTATCAGGAAGGATATGCCCAAGGAGCCAAAGAGGCCGAACTACTCAAAGACAGGGCGGAAAGCCTGCTGGCGGAGGCCAGGAAGGCTTACCGGGGAGTGATGATCCAGGCGGAACCAAATCTGGTGCAGTTGTCACTGTTAATAGCGGAAAAGGTGATACGGCGGCAGGTGACCCTGGCGGAGGATATCATTGTAACGGTGGTCCGGGACTTGCTTAAAGAAGTTCACGCCGGGGAGACTTTTTTTCTCCATGTTCATCCTTCCCAGATCAACCTGTTGGAAGAAGCCCGCCAGGAATTGTTGGAAGCAACACCGGTGGGAGCGGCATTGCATTTTGTGGCCGACAAATCCATTTCCCCGGGAGGTTGCCGGTTGGAAACGGATACTGGTTATTTTGACGCTACCATTGAAGGACAGTTGCTGGAACTGAAAAAGCTGCTACAAGACGGAGGAGCAGATGTTTAATCTGGCTATATATCAATCCCGGTTGGCGGACGCCAGTCTCATCAGAGTTTCCGGAAAGGTTTTGGAAGTGATTGGGCTGATTGTGGAAGTATCCGGACTTACCGCCTCCATCGGGGAGATCTGCCAAATTGTGGTGCCCGGCAAGGGTTTGACGGCGGCAGAGGTGGTAGGATTTCGGCAATCCAGGACCTTATTGATGCCCTTGGGGACTCTTGACGGAGTGGCCCCTGGCTGTGAGGTGAGACCCACAGGCAGAACCCATCTGGTTAAAGTGGGCTCAGGCATACTGGGTAGGGTGTTAGACGGATTGGGTTTGCCTTTGGAGGATAAAAAGCTCAATTATCCGGGGCGGTGGATTCCGGTTACCAATACACCGCCAAACCCTTTAAAGAGAAAAAGGATTTCCGAAGTGCTGGTCACCGGTGTTAAGGCCATCGATGCTCTCCTTACCTGCGGGCAAGGTCAACGTCTCGGCATTTTTGCCGGTAGCGGTGTGGGCAAAAGTACCTTGTTGGGGATGATTGCCCGGAGTTCCAATGCCGATGTGAACGTCATTGCTCTGATCGGGGAGCGGGGCAGGGAAGTGTTGGAGTTCTTGGAGAAAGATTTGGGCCCGGAGGGGTTGGCCCGCTCGGTAGTGGTGGCGGCTACTTCCGACCAACCGGCTTTAGTTCGCATTAAAGGCGCCTTTGTGGCCACTGCTATTGCTGAGTTTTTCCGGGATCAAGGTAAAAAAGTGATGTTGATGATGGATTCCGTGACCCGGTTTGCCATGGCTCAACGGGAAGTGGGCCTGGCCATTGGGGAACCTCCGGCTACCAAGGGTTATACACCCTCGGTGTTTGCCCTGCTGCCTAAACTCCTGGAACGATCCGGCAATGCAGAAACCGGTTCCATTACAGCTCTCTATACTGTGCTGGTGGATGCTGATGACATGAATGAGCCCATTGCCGATGCAGTACGTGGTATTTTAGACGGGCATATTGTCTTGTCCCGGGAATTGGCTGCCCGGAATCATTATCCTGCCATTGATGTAGCCCACAGTGTCAGCAGGCTGATGCCGGAAATTACCGGTAAGGAACAGCAGGAACTGGCTGCCGAACTCCGGGAAACCATGGCCGCCTACCAGCGGGTAGAGGACTTAATCAACATCGGTGCTTATCAAAGAGGGAGTAATCCGGAAGTGGACCGGGCGATCAAATTATACCCGGCAATCAACCGGTTTCTACGCCAGGAGATCAATGAGTTTTTTTCCTATGAGGATACCCTGCAGCAGTTAAGACAATTGTTTGAGTAGAATAATTGTTGAGTTTCAGAAAGGGGAACCAAATTGACTTCTTTTCGCTTTAACTTGGAACCGGTGCTCAATTACCGC
>JAAZDD010000114.1 GCA_012512955.1 Clostridia bacterium | reverse complement strand
GGCCGCCCGGCGAATCCGGCCGCATCCGCTACAACGATATCACGAAGAAGAAATACGCCGCCTTCCACAAAGCTTAAAGCCGCCTGGACTTTGGGACCCATGCTGCCTTTGCCGAATTGACCTTCCTCCAAATACCGCTTGGCTTCATCGACAGTCAGGCGCTCCAGGTTTTTCTGGTCGGGAGTTCCCCAGTTGATGGCCACATGGGACACATCGGTGGCAATGACCAAAATATCCGCTCCCAATTGCTTGGCCAGCAAACTGGAAGCCAAGTCCTTGTCGATGACCGCCTCTACACCGGCCAGGAGCTCTCCTTTTTTCTCCACGGGAATGCCCCCTCCACCGGCGGCAATAACCA
Organism: Clostridia bacterium; assembly: GCA_012512955.1. Lineage (GTDB taxonomy): Bacteria > Bacillota > DULZ01 > DULZ01 > DULZ01 > JAAZDD01. The sequence continues at coordinate 1,783 of JAAZDD010000114.1, read as the reverse complement.
CTACACCGTTTTCCACCAGGGTGCGAATGGTTTCGATTTCCTTGATTTCCTTGGGCATGGGGGAAGGAACTACTTTTCTCCAACCCCGGCCGCTGTCTTCAATCCAGGTTTCTCCTTTTTCCCTCATGTTTTTCTCTGCTTCTTCCTGGCTGTAAAAAGCGCCTACCGGTTTAGTAGGATTCCGGAAAGCAGGATCATCCCTGTCTACAACCACTTGAGTTAACAGGGTTACTACCTGCTTGTCCAGACCTGCTTTTTGCAGTTCATTGCCAATGCATTGCTGGATCATATAGCCAATCAATCCTTGGCTTTCGGCACCGCAGACATCCAGGGGCATTGCCGGCACCTGGTCCCTGGCTGCCGCATTCTGCAACAGGATATTTCCTACCTGGGGTCCGTTGCCATGAGCAACAACCACCCGGTAACCGGCCTGGATTAATTTGACGATCTGTTGTGCGCTGTAAGACACGTTAGCCATCTGCTCTTCGATGGTTCCTTTTTGTTTGGGCTGCAAAATGGCGTTTCCACCCAGTGCAACTACTACTGTTTTCACTTATTTTCCCTCCAGTTGCTGTTAATCTTCTCTAAATCCAATTAATCTCCGTTGCCGCCACGAACTGCCCCCAGCCCGGTTGGCCCCGGAAATCACCATTTTGATAGGCTATCCTGCCTCTCGTAACGGTTAGCACAGGATACCCTTTGACTGTTATACCGTGAAAAGGAGTATAACCTGCTTCCGAATGGAGGAGCTTGCCTTCCAAGGTCTTTTCCAGGTTGGGATCAACCAGGACCAAATCCCCGTCACTGCCCTCCCGGAGCACTCCTTTACGGGGATACAGACCGAACAGTTTAGCAGGATTGGTAGCCAGGTAGGCGGCTAATTGTGCTAAAGTCAGCTTTCCTTTGTTTACCCCTTCGCTGAACAGAACAGGCAACAGGGTCTCCGACCCGGGAATGCCCGGCAAGGTGGTAAAACAGGTTTCTCCCTTTCTTTTCTGATCCAAGGTATAGGCACAATGGTCCGTAGCCACTACCTGGAGCACCCCATCCTCCAGGGCCCGCCATAGCTCAAGATTATCCTGACGGGAACGGAGGGGCGGGGTCATGATATATTGCTGGGGCAATTCCCGTTGAAAGCATTCTTCCGACAAGACCAGGTAATGGGGACAGGTTTCCCCGTAAACCCGGACTCCCCGGTTCTGGGCCTCCCGGATTAACCGGGCACCTTCGCCGGTAGATACATGGACGAAATAGACCGGGGTATTATGTTTTTCCGCCAGGGCAATTACATTGGCAATGGCCCTGCTCTCCGCCTCGTTGGGCCTACTCCGGCCGTGACAGGAAGGGGCCACTTTTCCTGCGGCCTGCAACTGCTCCCCTACGGTCCGGACCGTATCCTGATCCTCAGCATGCACAGTGACCAGCATCCCCAATTTATTGGCGTCCACCAGCAGTTTTTCCAGGTTGTCATCAGGAATCTGCATGGCATCATAAGTGGTGAAAACTTTGAAATTCCAAACTCCTGCTTCCTTCAGTTCCTGCAATTCCGCCATGGTCCAGGCACGGTTGCCGTAAAGACACATATGGAGGTGATAGTCAATGCAGGTCTTACCCTCAGCCTCCCGGCGGCGCTGCTCCATGGCGTAAGCCAGGGATTTTCCTTCGATGGGATCAGCATAATCAATAAAAGTGGTGACCCCACCGCACACTGCGGAACGGCTGCCTGTCTCAAAATCATCAACAGTACAGGCTCCTCTGACCACGAGGCTGTAATGGGTATGGG
>JAAZDD010000113.1 GCA_012512955.1 Clostridia bacterium | reverse complement strand
GCTCAAGGAGGAGGAATTGGAAGTATTGCTAAAAAACCGGCTGGCGGTGGACAATATCATTTGGGAAGCCCCCCTCAAGAGCCAGCAACAGAAGTTAATCAGCCTTTTTGGCTGTAATGTTAATCTGGGCAATATCGCCCCCCAAGAGGTCCTGGCTCTGGAAGCCTTGCGCCTGGGTCTTCGAGGGGATACTCTCCGCTCTCTTTTGATACGGCAAAAAAGCGTCATTCCCCTGTCTTTTGCCTCCCAGGCCTCAGACATGGGCTATGCAATAAATACTGCCCCATAAAAGAAAGTAGGAGTAAAAGTGGAAAAAAGCATTTCTTTAATATTGACTGCCCACCAGTTAGAGAACATGAGAAGCGGCATCTCATCTACGGCAGTAGTTTACGATGTCTTGCGGGCGTCATCCACCATTATAACCGCTTTGGCCAATGGTGCTCATGAGATAAGGCCTGTGTTGGAACCGGAGGAAGCCCGCCAGCTATATAAAGACTTGTCAGGAAAGACGGACAAGTCCATCCTCCTAGGCGGAGAAAGAAAGGGAGAAGCGATTCCCGGGTTTCATTTGGGCAACTCACCTCTGGAATATACCCGGGAACAGGTTTGTAACAAAACCATCATTATGACCACCACCAACGGTACCAGAGCCCTCATCAACAGTCACAAAGCAGGGGCAAAAAAAATATTGATTGCCGGCTTCCTCAATCAAGGGGCCCTGGTCGAATCCCTGCGGCAAGAGCCTTCCTTTACCATTGTCTGTGCCGGTATTCAAGGGCAGTTTGCCTATGAAGACTTCCTGTCAGCCGGCCTGATGCTTCACCGTTTGCTTGATGAGGAAGGAAAGTATCATTTGGACGACGGTGCTTTGGCCGCTTTGGGACTGGCAAAAGGAATCAAAAATGATCCAACTGCCATTTTCCAATGCTTTCACGGTCGCCGGTTGATAGCCAAAAACAGAAAGGCCGACGTGGAATTTTGTGCCACCGTCGACCCGTTCCCGGTTCTGCCGGTCTTTCAGAAGCCGGGAATTCACCTCAGCTCTCCTGTCCCCCTTCCAGGTAATTGATAATGCCCCTGGAGAGAGCTTCCGCCAACTGCTGCCGGAAACCGGCCTCCTGCAGTTTGGTCTTATCCTCCTGATTGGACAAAAAGCCCAGTTCCACGATCACTGTGGGAATTCTGGAGGTCCTTAACAAGAATAGGTTCTCTATGGGTAACGGGCGGTTGTCATTCAGTAATTGGACCCTATTTAATTCCGCAAGCAGGGAAGCAGCCAGCCTCTTCCCTGCTTCCGATCCCTTCTGATAGAAAACTACCGCTCCTTTTTGAGTACTGTCCCCTATGGTATTGCAGTGAATACTGACGGCCACTTGTCCCCTGTTGATCACTTCCAGTCGGGCGTTCAGATCTCGTTTGTGCCTGCCTCTGGTCAGTTCCCCCCCTAGGTCCACATCCTGATCCCTGGTCAAGACTACACTGTAACCGTGCTCCGTCAAATACTCATTCATCCGCAAGACCACATCTAACACAATGTCTTTTTCTTTCACATCCCCTGATAAAGCTCCCGGATCAACCCCTCCGTGGCCGGGATCCAATATCACATTAGCTCCGGTAGCCAATACTTTCTGTTCCTGGCGGTAAGCAATCCAGTAATCTTTGGCCAGCACGGCAACTACGAGATGCAACAAAAGCACACCGATCAAAATGAGATATTTCTTGGGCAGAAAAATGGTCATTGTCATCCGACTCAAACCGGCAACCTCCCTCAATCCCTCTTTCCTGTTTTGATATGTATGCCGTCACCTATGAATCCATGCCTTTTTTAGCATCCTCGCCGTTACCTGCATATATTGGGAACAGAAGCTGTTTATCCAAGGAGGTGCAATCTATGCCCTATTTAATTGTTCAGCCCGGCGACACATTGCTGGAGCTAAGCCGGAAATACAACGTTCCTTACCACCGGTTGCTGGCGGCCAACCCGCAGATTACCAATCCAAGTCTCATCTACCCCGGGCAAGTGGTAATCCTGCCCACAGCCCCGCAAAGGACACCGGCCCCCGAAGTGCAAAGGGTTGTTCGCCCCGGTGATACCATGTTCAATATTGCCAGGGAATTCGGCATTCCGCTGAATCAATTAATCGCTTTAAATCCCCAGGTGAATGACCCTAACCTTATTTATCCAGGCATGATCCTTACGATACGGCGGGGAAGACCTTGTCCCTCAAATATAGTAGACTTTGTCAACCGTTTCATGCAGCGCAAATCCCGTGGCGAGTCCTTCGATCACATGGAATACCTGACCGTGGAAGCAGGCCAGCACCTGGATCCCAGACTGCTCACCGGGATACCCAGCCCTGCCAACAGGGAATATGATTTCCTATCTTGTTACCGGAGGTCTGCCAACGAATACGTTGCCCTGGTAGCCTTGTACCGGCGCCGGCAGGGTTATCCGGGTGTTTTTGACATTGTGCTGGAGCATATTTTGGTCAAAGTAGAGGACAACCGGCCCAGAATTGCCAACATCAATGTGCAGGTTGTCCTGCAAGTAAGTTAAAACTGCATGTTGGCCAATAACGAAAGGCTGTAGCTTTTTTCGCTAAGGCGAAGCCCCTACATGGCTCGCGGCAGCAACCTGCCGACGGCTGTGGGCACAACGCCTGCACCGAAAAGCATTACAGCCTTTCAGAACCAACGAAAATGGCCTTTTGCCGACAGTATGAAGGAGTGTCACCGGTGACACTCCTTCTTGGTCTACAGAGGCGGGTTAGTTCCTCTTAAGATAATCAATTCCGGTCCTCTTGCCGGCCCGGGCTACCATTTCGGCAGATACCCGGTTGGCATTGGCAGCAATATAATCTTCGTTGAGGGCAACCAGCTTACCGTCTCTGACCACTACTTTTCCGTTGACGATAGTAGTATCCACTACCTGGCTGTCGCCACAGGTGACAATGGCTGCCACTGGATCATGCTGGGCACCGGCAAAACCGATATCTGCAAAATTGATCAGCACCAAGTCTGCTGCCATACCCGGGGCCAAGTAACCAATATCGTCCCGGCCCAAGACTTCAGCACCGCCCCGGCAAGCCATGCGCAAAGTTTCTTCAGCGCTCAGTCCCTGTTGTCCCAGAGTGTATTTTTGCAGCAAGTAGGCTGTCTTTAACTCCGCCCACATATTGGAAGAATCATTGCTGGCACTGCCGTCTACCGCCAGACCCACCCGGGCACCGGCATCGATCAGTTCCTTAATCCGTGCTATACCTGAGGACAGCTTCAGATTGGAAACCGGGCAATGGGCCACTCCCGACCGGGTTTTGCCCATTTCTTTGATTTCCTCATCATTCAAATGAATGGAATGAGCAAACCAAATATCTTCACCGGACCAACCCAGGGATTTCATATATTCAAAAGGTCTCATGCCAAAACGTTCCAGGCAAAAATCTTCTTCATCCTTGGTTTCCGCCAGGTGAGTATGGCAGAGAACACCATATTTCCTGGCCAGAACCACCGTTTCCTCCATCAGCCTGCTGGTCACCGAAAAGGGAGAACAGGGCGCCAAGGCAATCCGGCACATGGCATAACGACTAGGATCATGGTATTGTTTAATGAGGCGTTCGCTGTCCTCTAAAATCTCCTCTTCTGTCTGCACCACATCATCAGGAGGCAAGCCGCCGTCCTTTTTGCTTAAGGACATGCTGCCCCGGGTAGGATGAAAACGAATGCCCAGTTCCTGAGCCGCTTTGATCTGGACATCAATTAAGTTGGTGTTTTTTCCCCGGGGAAAAACATAATGATGATCAGTTGAGGTTGTACATCCTGTTTTAAGTAATTCCCCCAGTCCTACCAAAGCACCGAAGTAGACGCTTTCTTCGTCTAATTCACGCCAGATCTCATAGAGCTGAATCAGCCAGTCAAAGAGCTCTATTTCTTGGGTGGAAGGAATAGCCCTGGTCAAGGTTTGGTATAAGTGGTGGTGGGTGTTCACCAAGCCGGGGATCACTACTTTCCCATTTGCATTAATAGTCTTGGTGTCATACTCCACTTCCAAATTCTTGCCGATGGCCTTGATAACATTGTCCTCAATTAAAATATCTGCATTCTGGTACCTGGTACCTTCATCATCAAGGGTAATAATCCATTGCGCATTTTTAATCAACAATTTGTTCAAAGGAGCCGCCCCCATTCCATAGTTATTGCAGTCAAAAGACCAGGAACACTGTACCCTTTTTAATTAGAATACCATAACTAGACCTGGTTTATCACAGAAAAGTTTATTTCATGGGGAGGCCGAGCCTAATTACATCTTCTTTGACCTTGTCATAGATCTTTTGCCATTCAGGCAGCGGTTTTAATGTTTTCAGGTCATAAACTTCCACAAAACTCTTACCGACAGGTTTCTTGTCTAGCAAAGGCACATAATGCTTTTGGAACTCTTTGATCATCTCATTAGCTTGTTCCCTGGACAGACCTGCAGCCGCATGGGCAACTTCCGCATTAAACCGGGCTTCCAAACCACTGACATGGTCTACCACAACACCGACAGCTGACCGGACACCGTCTATCCTGGCGGTACCGGAAACAGTTGCCGTAGTTGCCATCGTGGCACATTCATACAAGAGGCTTTCGGTACCGGGACCGGAAACCGGAGAAGTCATTACCGTAGTCAATAAATGGGTATTTCTATTAAGAGCCTGCTGGGCTGCACTAATGGCCCAAATGATCTCCGGTGCCGTATCACAGTTGTAAAAAGGATGGGTAGGACAGATCGAGTGGGTAGTCGACATATTGACTACAGCCATTAGAATAACTCCTGCAATAGCCACTAAAGCAATTCCTTCCGGTCCTCCTGCATGGCCTCCTAGGATTGGGTTGCAGAAATCATGAATGATACACTCGGTCTTTACCAGGTGAGCCACTTTGATCAATAACGAATAATTAGTCTTTAACTCACTGGTAAAACAGACATGATGCCAATCTGTGGGGCCAAAACCGCCAAAGGAGGTTCCCGACAGTTCACCGATTTCCGTAACGGCGTTTTCCACCACGCCCACACTAATCCCCGGTCTTCCCGCACGATGGGCAGCAGCCTTGGTCAACTCCACTTCTCGCCAAGCCAAAAGCACTTCCCAGGGAGAATGGGTCTTCGGTTCCCGTCCATGAATTGTATGGAAATTGCCCCCAACCACAGAGTCAAAGACAGGTTCCTGAATGTAACTTTCCATTATTTGAGAATACAGTTCTTCCGACAGCGGTGTCCCGAAAGGTCCTCCTACATTGATGGGAACCAAAGGATCTTCCGGTCTCCTACTCCTGACAACGACCCGGTCCAGGCCTCTGCCAATTTCCAGTTCAGCGGGCGCCCACCGCAAAGCTTCCAAAATTTCTTCCCGGGAGAAAATCATTCTCCGTTGGGTACTCACACAGTAAACACCAACTCTTTCAGCCAGCTCTAAACCTGCTTGGAAAAAGGCATCAGCCACTTGATCATCCGTCACGATGGCATCTTTACGATCATACTTAAGCTCATACTTTTTAATCAATTCCCGAACTGTGGTGGAAATCAGCTTGTCAAAATCCTTTTCTGCCATAATTGGCCCGTTTTCCGCTTTATCCAGAATATCCAACAATCTCACATGACTTTTCATGGCCGGCCCTCCTCTATTGAATAGCAAGAAGTTTTTTACATACGTCTACTGCATCTTGAGCGTCATGACCATATCCATCTGCACCGATGCTGTCGGCCCATTCAGCTGAAACCGGGCCTCCTCCTACCACGATCTTGAATTTATCCCTTTTACCCAGTCCGTCCAAGGTCTTGATTAATTCCGCCATATAGGGCATAGAGGTGGTTAATAGTGAGGACATAGCGATAATATCGGCATTTTCTTTTTCGGCAGTGCTGATAAAGTTCTGCACCGGTACATTAACACCGATGTCAATTACTTGAAAACCGTTGACTTCCAATAAAGTGGAAACCATATTCTTGCCGATGTCATGTACATCCCCGAACACTGACCCAATAACAACCTTACCAAGATAGGTATCGGCCCCAGACTTTTGGGTCTTCAGAATTACTTCTTGTACTTCATCTTTGATTGCTTTAGCTACATCAGCTGCGAAAATCAAATCCGGCAAATAGATTTCCAACCTGGAGAACCGGTCTCCCACCGTGGTCATTACGGGCACCAGAGCATTTTGAAAAAGGTCTACAGGGTCTGCTCCGTTGGCCAAAGCTTCTTTGGCAATTCCCACCGCTTTGTCCATATCCCCCTCATCGAGACAGTTGAGTAGATCATTGATAAGCTTTTCCATAGTCCTACCCCTTTCTATAGTGAACAATTTTTTGTCATGACTGAACTATAAATGCATTAGCAAACATAAGGGAAAGGGGGGCGACAGCCGCAAACAGCAACTGCCGCCGTTACCCGCTCTACTGTGCAGTCCCCTGAACACCTTCCACCAACCAGTCCATCTGCAGCATTTCTTCATCAGTCATTCGCTGGCCCTCAGGTACCCTGACGGTGCCTGACTGATCTTTAATGGGACCGGTAAAGACATCCCATTTACCTTCAATAATCTCCTGCTTTTTGGCCTCAACCAAATCGATTACATCCTGGGGTACCATGGGACCGTAAGGAGCCAATCCGACTACCCCTTCATCCAAACCTCCCCAGTAATTTTTCAATTCGTCAAATTTTCCGTCTTTAATCTTTTCCACGGCCAGGGTGTAAAACTTGTCCCAATGGAAAATGGGGGTGGTCAGGACAGCTTTAGGAGCAAAGTGAGACATGTCGGTATTATTACCAATCCCATATTTGCCCAGTTCTTCAGCTGCCTGCAGGGCAGCGGCTGTATCAACGTTTTCAGCGATAATGTCTGCACCTGCTGCGATTAGGCTTCTACCGGCCTCTTTCTCTGCCGCCGGGTCATACCAACTGTTGGTCCAGACTACTTTTACAACAACATCTGGATTCACCGATTGAGCACCCAAAGCAAAGGCATTAATTCCCCTGATTACTTCGGGAATCGGGTGGGAAGCAACGTATCCTAGTATATTTGTTTCAGTCATTTTCCCGGCAATGATACCGGACAAATAGCGTGGTTGATATATTCTGCCATAATAGTTGCCGTAATTCGGTCCGGATTCGAAATGGGCGCAATTCAAAAAATAAACATCGGGAAACTGCGCTGCAGCCTTTTTGACATAATCCATGTAGCCGAAACTACAGGCGAACACAACTTTACAACCGTCTCGAGCAAACTGCACCATGGTTCTCTCAGCATCCTGGTTTTCGGGAATATTCTCCACAAAAGTAGCTTCACCCCAAGGGAGGTTGGCTTCCAACCCCAGTTTTCCTTCATGATGAGCAAAGTTCCATCCTCCGTCACCGATGGGCCCTACCGACATAAATCCTACCTTGAAAGGTTCTTCAGCAGCACCCTCAGTTTGTCCGGAGGAAGATTGTTCTTGCTCCGTTGCCGGCGGTTGTGACCCGCCACCACATCCTACTGTCAGAACAAGCATGCCGAGCAACAATACCATAATCAACAACGGCTTACTAGGGTTCAACCTGATCAATTGTGCTTTCCCTCCTTCTGATGATTACACCCGACAGCACCCAGAATAATCCATTTCTCACCTCCCATGATGTTTGCTTTTTTGTAATCCTTTAACGATGATAGTGAGTTGTCCTCACTTCGCTAAAGCGAATAAAGCCCTCCCTGTAGTATTCCTGGAATAGGATAATGGGATTTTCTTGGTCATCATAGGCAGTCGCTTCCAGTAACAGTAAAGGTGAACCTTGTTCACAACTCATTAATCGGGCTAATTTCTCATCAGCAACGGTGGGTATAATATCAACAATATCGTATTGGATCTTGGGAAAAGAATAGTTTCTCAAAAGCTTGAAAATAGGACGGGTCAAATCTTCCTGGAACAATTGCTTGTCCACCAAATGGGCAGGAATCATATTAAGACAAAAGATTACAGGCAGTTGGTCCGCAAGGAACAGTTTTTCGATGGTGACGATTTCCGTCTTCGGCTCACAGCCCAGTTTACTACTTACTAAGGGCCCTGCTTCTCCCAGGTAGTAATGACAATAGGGCACACTGGGCACGAATCCTTTTTCACTAATTAAGGCAAAAAACTCTTTGGCAGAACTGATCCGGTGTTTTACCTTGGCAACCCGGTAATTGGCAAAAGTACCTTTACCCTGCCTCCGGTAAACATAACCATCCATTTCCAGGTTGGCCAAAGCATCCCGGATGGTAATCCTGCTTACCCCCATCATTTCTCCCAGCACTTCTTCACTGGGCAACTGTCCTGACGGTTCAAATTCTTTCCTTTCAATCATTTCCTTTAAATGATCTCTTACTTTATCAGAAAGGGTTTCCTTGACAAGTCTTCTTCCGACCACCATAACACCTCCTGTCCGACAAACCATTTGAGTAGATAGAGAAAATTTGCACTTGTCATTTAGTCATATTGTAATACTATATGACCTTTTCGTCAACCTTTTCGTGAAAAATTCTGTTTATTTAACCTTCTCAACATAATCACAAAAAACAGAAACGGGGCACTTTAAAGATGCCCCGTACTTGTTAAACAGGCTTTGTTAAATGGTATTTCAACTGTTCTCTCAGCTTCCGCTTCAAAAATTTGCCTACGGATGTTTTTGGTATTTCATCCATGAAGATAACATCATCGGGTAGCCACCACTTGGGGAACTTAGGTGCGATAAAATTCAGGATGTCTTCCTTGGCAACCCTGCCTTTATACTCCTCTTTAAGAACAACACAAGCCACCGGCCGCTCTGCCCACTGCTCGCTGGGTACGGCTACCACCGCCGCTTCAAACACTGCTTCGTGATCAATGATGGCATTTTCCAGATCCACGGAAGAAATCCATTCCCCGCCGCTTTTAATCAAATCTTTAGTTCTGTCGACCAGCTTAATAAATCCCTCCGGATCCACGGTGGCAATATCTCCCGTATGGAGCCACCCATCGTCAAAAACATGAGCACTGGTGTCATCTTTGTAATATTCCTTGGCAATCCAGGGACCCCGGAGCAGGAGCTCACCCATTTCCTGGCCGTCCCATTTGACATCTCCGTTTGCCCCTAGGACACGCATTTCCAGGCCCGGCACCAGAACACCCTGTTTGGCCCGCAGTTCCAGCTGCTCCTCCCGGCTAAGGTTCTCCTGGTAACTTTTTAGCCGGGCCACAGTAACCAGAGGAGTGGTTTCCGTCATCCCGTAAGCATGATAAAAAGGAATTCCCAGTTTATCTTCATAACTTCTGATCAGGGAAACGGGCGCAGCGGAACCGCCGCAAACGACAGCCCTCAACGAACCGGTATCATAACGGCCCTGGCTTAGCACATTATATAAGCCCAGCCAGATAGTGGGCACACCGGCCGTAACGGTAACCTTTTCCCCGGCAATTAATTCTGCCAGTATTTCCGGGGTAAACCGGGGCCCGGGCAATACCTGGCTGCTGCCAAACCAAGTGGCTGCATAAGGAAGTCCCCAGGCGTTGACATGGAACATAGGCACTACCGGCATGCAAACATCGGATTCACTTAAAGCCAGTGTATCGGCCAGCCCTATGGCCAGGCTGTGGAGTACCAAAGCACGGTGGGTATATTCTACCCCTTTGGGATTGCCTGTGGTGGCAGAAGTAAAACAAAGTCCTGCCGGAGAGTATTCATCTATGTCTTTTTTGAACTGAAATTTCGGGTCGCCTTCAGCCAGTAAAGCTTCATAAGAATATAAGGGTTCCAAAGAAGAAGAAGCTACCTCCGTGGAGTCAGACATAACAATATAAGCTTTAACCGTAGGGAGATGATCTTTGAGCTTTTCAAAAAGAGGGAGCAAATCCTCATCCACCAGCAGCACTTTATCCTGGGCATGATTGATGATGTAGACTATATGTTCCGGTGACAGGCGAATATTGATCATGTGAATCACCGCTCCCAGTCCGGGAACGGCAAAATAGGCTTCCAAATGACGGTGATGATTCCAGCCAAAAGTACCCACCCGGTCGCCGGGTTCAACTCCCAGTTTTGCCAGCATGCTGCTTAAACGGCGGGTTCTCTCCCCGATTTCTTTATAAGTTAACCGGTGAACCTGGTGTAATGTCCTGGAAATAACTGTCTTCCTGGGAAATAAGAGTTCAGCTCTTTCCAACATGGTGCTTACATTTAATTGAATAGGCATCATAAGGCAATCCCTCCCTTAATTGGCAAAATCTATGCTCATTTTAATATTTCATTCCCCTGTCCCAGTATAAACAGCTCACCCCCCGTAATTTACTCACTTATCTGAATTATATGGCAATGGTTTTTACCTGTCAAACCGTTTCCTGTCAACAAACAACCGGTATACAGTAGACTTCCCCGCCTAGTTCCGGGTCAACAGCAAAATGAGGAGCATCAACCCATTCCACACGCCGTGGGCTGTTATAGCCGAATATAGAGAACCGGTTTTCTGATAAAGCCAAGCTAAGGCCATACCGCCCAAAGCCAAAGGTAGCAACCGCAAAGGATCGAAATGCATGAGCCCAAAAATGAACCCGGAAATCAGAATACCGCCTCTTAAACCGATATGTTTCCTAAGCACCGGAAACAACAGCCCTCTGAAATACAATTCCTCCGACAAGGGAGCGAGGACGACACCAAAAAAACAGAGTATAGCTATTTCCACCGGTGCACCGGCTTCCAGGATCATTTGGGTGAAAGGCTGAACATCATCCTCCAAAGGATGGAACAATTCCACCAGGATCCCTCCGAAAGACACAAGCAAGAATACCAACGGGCCCTGAACCAGCCCCTGGACAATACCGGAGAACCGCCGTGTCCCTTCCAAACCTAAATCTGCCAGGGATAGTTTCCAGCGGTTGACGGCCAAATAGAGGGTCAGCCCGATCAACAGCAAGGCCTGAGAAACGCTAACGGCAGCAAATAACCAAATGCCCCCACTGCCGCCTTTAACCTTATAAATAATCATGGCCAGTAGGTTGTTAATCACAAAAACTACGGGCATAACCAGAATCGCCGCCAGTACCCGGTTCAACTTCTTCACCCTCCCCAGGAAAATATCTTTCGGTATTACACAATCACTTGCCATGGGAATAGAATACCTTAAAGGCCGGTGTAAAAACAAGGGTAAGCTGACAAAAGAACAGCCTCCGTCCACTAAGACAAAGGCTGTTTATCTCTCCTTTGGAGTAAATGCTGAATTCGTTCAGCATAAAAGGCTGCCAATTCAGCGGCGGCTTCCTGGGAAAAACCCTCACTGTAAATCCGGTAAACCGGTTCATCAGCATCAGGCAGCACCAGTGCCCATCCCTGATCCTGGTAGATTTTAATTCCGTCTACCAACTCCACCACATCATTGCCGTGCTCCTCGATCAGGCGGCGCATTACTTGTCCCTTCGCTTCCCATGGACAGGGAGTAGACTGCACCTCCATGTAAAACCTGGGTATTTCTCCGGTTAACGCCGAGAGACTGAATGCTCCTCGGGCCATAAAGTCCAAAATTTTCAGCAGCCCCAAGACTGCATCAAATTGAAGCAGTATTTGGGGATAATCACCTTGCTGGTACCTGAACCCAGGCTCCGACAATATTTCCATCAGTTGGGAAGCCCTGGTCTTGGTCCTGATTACTTGGCCATCAAATTTTTCAGCCAACACTTCCACTGCCTGGGGGGCCGTTACCGGCACGGCCACCTTTGCTCCCGGATTGGCCTGAAAGACTATTGAGGCAACCAGTAACTGGAAAAGGTTTTCATCCAGGATCTGGCCTTTTTCATCAACCAAAATTAATTTTTCACCATGGGGGTCCAGCCAAGCTCCTAAATGAGCCCGGTGCGCCACTACTGCCTCTGCCAACTCCTCTAATACCCCGGAAACACCTTTGGGGGACAACTGCTCCCCGGAGGCATAACCGGTCATGCCACTGACCTGTTCAATTCCCACCCGGTTGAACAACCTGGACAACAATCCCGCCAAAGGATCTCCCGGTACTGTGCCCACCACCACTTTAAATCCCCAATCCCGGATCCTCTTTCTGTCGATCTGATCCAACACATAATTACTGTATATTTCATCCACATTGGATAGGGGGTAAGTCAGCCCCATTTCCTCCATTCCCGCCCGCCGGAAATCTTCCCTGACAAAAATGTTTTCCAATTTCCGTTCCTGATTCCGGTTAAAAACAATCCCCTGTTCGTTAACAAAACGAAACCATACATTATTGGCATCCTCAAGATCCAGAGCTATATGTACCCCTCCTTCCAGCCCCAAGGCATTTACCGCGTAACGAAGGACAGGAAAAGGAAGGATGCCTAAATCCAGGCCATGAACCCCGGTACTCAATAATCCTGACAGAAAAGCACTCTTGAGCATGGGTATAGCCTGCTGACCGTCATAACTAATCCCAATCTTTTTATTGGCTCTGACACTGCTGCCATAGGCCGCCCCCAACTTCGCCGCAACTTCAGGGGTAATTTCCCGGTTCAAAGGTCCCGGAATACCAAGGGACCCAAACAGATTCTTTTTGCTGCCGGAGCCCCAGACAAGACTTTCATATTGCACAGTACCACGGCCCAAACGTTTATGAGGCCAGATTTTTACTTCCGGCTTAACCGTAACATCCCTTTCGATCCTGGACCGGTCACCGACTACCGCACCCTCAAACACCGAAGCGCCTGTTTCCACAGTAACCCTCTGGCAAAGAACCGCCCCTCTGAGCTGGCTGTTCTGTCCCAGGTAACATCCATCCCAAACTACCGACCGTTTAATACCGGCCCTTTCTTTCACCTGAACATTGTGACCTAGGACAGTGTAAGGACCGATTTCCGCCCCGGGACCGATCCGGCAATAATCCCCCAATAAAATGGGTCCTTCCAGGCGAGCAGTCTGATGAATCTCAACTCCTTGCCCCAACCAAATGCCCTGTCCCTGGTAAACAGCCGGAGGAGTCACTTTAACCCTGCCTTCCAGTACCGCCCGGTGGGATTCCCAATACTGTTCCAAGTTTCCTATATCACACCAATAGCCCTCCAACACAGTGGCAAACAGCGCTTCTCTCCGGGCCAGCAACTCAGGAAATAAGTCTTTGCTGAAATCAAACATTTGTCCTCTGGGTATTAAGGACAGGACATCAGGTTCCAACACATAGATGCCGGTATTGACCTGATCGCTGAAGACTTCTCCCCAACCGGGTTTCTCCAGGAATTTAACGACCCGACCCTGTTCACCGGTGATCACCACACCGTATTCCAAGGGATTGGCTACGGTAGTTAACACTAACGTGGCCACTGCCTTACGCTGCTGATGACAATCTATGGCCTGGGCCAGATTAAAATCAGTCAGAGCATCACCACTGACGACAATGAATGCTTCATCCAGGAATTCTTCAGCATTTTTTACGCTGCCAGCAGTCCCTAAAGGACTGTCTTCCACAAAATAGTGAAGATTTACATCCCAACTGCTTCCATCCCCAAAATAGTCGACAATGGCTTGCGGCAGATATTGTAAGGTGACACCAATGTCTTTAATCCCATACAGGCGGAGCAATTCAATAGCATACTCCATTACCGGTTTATTCGCTACCGGCACTAATGGTTTAGGGCGATCACAGGTAAGGGGGCGCAACCTTGCTCCTTCTCCTCCAGCCATAATAATCGCTTTCATAAACCGACCTTCCTTTTCAGATAATGATCCTTGACGTTTAGCCGCCAAGTAATGGAGAAGGCCCAGTAAGGGGAAAGGGCCTTCACTTGCTATGGAGATTTCCGTCTTATTATGAGATTTTTCATGAGAAACAATTCATAGGGATCAGTAAAGGCCCCGGAAAACCGGGGCCCGGACAGTCCGGCGGCTTAGGAGACGATAGGACGATTAAAGTCCCAATTTGCCGGTCACTGTATTCACAAATTTAGTCAGAGACAAATCATACTTTTCAATTTGTCCTGCATCAGCCAAGGAACTGAGCCTTGGATCAATAGGTAATACAGCCAAAAGATCCGTTCCGACGGAATCGGCAAACTCCTGGGCTTTGCTGGTCCCGAAGATGCGGATTTCCTCGCCGCAATGGGGACAAATGGTGTAGCTCATGTTTTCTACTAAACCCAGCATGGGAATAGCCATCCTGTCCGCCATTTTTAAGGCCTTCGTTACAATCATCGTCGCCAACTCCTGAGGAGTTGATACCATGATAATACCGGATACGGGTAACGACTGCAGCACCGTCAGAGCAGCATCGCCGGTCCCCGGAGGCAAATCCACCACTAACAAATCCAACTCGCCCCAGACCACATCGGTCCAAAACTGTTTGATGGCTGAACCGATAATGGGACCACGCCATACTACCGGTTCCGTCTCATCAGGCAACAGCAAATTCAAGGACATGATTTCGATGCCCAGGGAACTTTCCACAGGCAACAACCCTCTCTCATCCTGTCCCGGTTTTTCCGAAAGCCCAAAGAGTTTAGGGATACTTGGTCCGGTAATATCGGCATCCATAATACCTATTTTATAATCAGCTTTGGCCAAGTTGCTAGCCAACAAGGCGGTCACCGTGGATTTGCCGACACCGCCTTTACCGCTCATAACCGCCACCACATGCTTCACCTGATTAAAGGGGCTTTGCTCAATGATTAACGAACCGGTATCCTTGCGACTGGAGCAGCTTGAGGCAGCATCACAACTGGAACAGCTTGGCGACTCACAATCATTATTTACCACAACAATCCCTCCTAGCAATAAACATCACCGTTCCACCGTTACAATTATAGCTTATCAGCACCATAGTTCGCAATAAAAAATGCCAATTAAGAAACTTTGAGCAGAAAACGGTGCCAAAGCTCCAAATCTTCAGCCGTCCCGGAAGTAACCAGCTCTACCCGTTCTGCTAAAGGCCGGTTTTTCCCCCGGGACAGAAGACCTTTTTCCTCCAGCACCCTTATCACCTGATTAGCCGTTCCACGATTGCCGTCGATCACGGCTGCACGCCCCTGAAAAAAAGCCGCAACAGACTCTTTAATAAATACATAATGAGTACATCCCAAAACCACCACATCAACCTCACCCAATTGGAAGGAGCCAAACAATCCCTTTAAGTATGAATTAATCCTTTCCCCTTCTGTCTCCCCGGCCTCAATGAGTTCTACCAATCCGGGACAAGGCAGGGAAAAAACCTGGGCCTCCTTTCCATACCGGAACAGGAGATCTTGAAATTTTTGTTCTTTAATGGTCATAGGGGTTGCCATCACCACAACCTTTCCCCCCCGGGCCATGGCCACGGCCGGTTTTAAGGCAGGCTCCATACCGATAATGGGTATGGAAAATTCCCGACGCAGCAGTTTCACCGCTGCACTGGTAGCCGTATTACAGGCAACAACCAGCGCTTTAACTCCACGTTGAATGATTAAATAGTCGGCAATTTTTAGGGAGAGCTCTCTGACCTCATCAACTGTTTTTGATCCGTAGGGTGCATTGGCGGAATCCCCGTAATAAATAAACCGCTCGTTGGGCAGACAACGTAAAAGCTCACCCAGAACACTGATACCGCCAACTCCGGAATCAAAAACTCCGACACTGCCTTCAGGCTGATTCATGACAACAATACCACCTTTTTAGGAGCCTCCAGTTAATTTAGCGGCCCAAGCTTATAAGCGTTATTATAGCAAACTCTCCAAAACTCTTAAATATGCTAAAGGGCGAGACAATTATCTGTTTACGGTGGAACTATAGAAAACTATATGCAAACAAATCCGGCTATTTGATTTTGGAAATACTATGACAACTAAAAGAAAAACGGAAAATCCAAAGGGAAATTTCCATCATTTATAAAAGTATATTGAATTGCAATTAATTTGTTATGATTATGCAATAATCAGTAGCAGGGTTTTTCTTCTTTCTGTGGAATTTGACGAAATAACAGCTGTACTATTTCATTAAAATTAAATCTAGCAACTTTGGCCTAAAAGCATTTTCTTTTTTTGTAAGAGCTCGTACCAAAAAGCACTAACTCCGGTTTTGCAGCTACATAGCAGTTTTAAACCCTGTCCCGTCTTGCAAAAACCTGATTAAAGGGGGGATGATGAAAAAACCGCGTCTTTCCCGGGGAATAAAGGTGAAAGGAAGGTGAAGGGACCACCGATTTTTTGTAACTGTCATATTTCGTCTCTAAAGCCAAAAAGCTTATAGAGTAAAAAGGAGGCTGCTATATTAATGTCTAGCGAAAACAAACCCCTAACCAAGATCTCTTGGTTATCCAGCGAGGACTGGTGGGCGGCATGGCTTGGATTGTTTATCTTCGCCTTGAGTCTAGGCCCCATTTTCGGAGCAGATCTGCTGGGCTGGGTGACCAAAACTAACACCTGGATTAATCTTGGCAAATCCGTTTCCACTGTTTCCGGTAATTTTGCAGGGATGTCCGGTTTTATGTCGCTGTTACTAACTTACCTATTCCTGCTGGCTATCACCTGCATCGGCACCTATGTTATGGGCGGGAATGTGAAAAGATTCGCTTCTGGATTCACCATTATTTTTGCCATAACTATGCTTTGCATTATCCTGGGCAAATATGCCTATATTGCCGCAACCCCTGACAAGCTGGAAAGCTATGGTATTCCTTGGGCTCTGGGTATGGGAGATATGGGCTTCATCTTTGCCATGATCATCGGCCTAATTATCGGTAACTTTTTCTTAGACTTCGCCGACTACCTAAAAGCTGCGGCCAGGCCGGAATGGTATATCAAAACCGGCATTGTCATTTTAGGAGCCTCAATTGCCGTTAAAACCCTTGGAGCGATGGGACTGGCCACCACCGTAATTATCCGGGGCCTGTGCGCTGTAGTGGAGGCTTACCTGGTCTACTGGGCAGTCGTTTATTTCATCGCCCGTAAGTACTTCAAATTTACCCCGGAATGGGCAGCACCTTTAGCTTCCGGCATCTCCATTTGCGGTGTTTCCGCGGCAATTGCTACCGGAGCAGCCGTCCGTTCCCGTCCCGTAATACCCGTCATTTTGTCGGCGGTAATTATCGTTTTTGTAGCCTTGGAACTGCTCTTCCTTCCCTGGCTCGCTCAAGTTCTGTTGTGGAACGAGCCCATGGTAGCCGGAGCCTGGATGGGATTGGCCGTTAAAAGTGACGGCGGTGCCATTGCCAGTGGTGCCATCACCGACTCTTTAATACGGGCCAGAGCACTGAAAGAATTAGGAATTAACTGGGAAGAAGGCTGGATGCTTATGGCAACCACCACCACCAAGGTATTCATTGACATTTTTATCGGCGTGTGGGCTTTCGTTCTGGCCATCATCTGGTCTGTATTCAACATTAATGGAAAAAAACCGGGTACTCAAGCCAATCAAAAATCGCAAGTAAAAGCAAGCGAAATATGGGATCGTTTCCCCAAGTTCATCATTGGTTTCGTACTTACCTTCTTTGTAATTTTACTGCTAGGGCTTGCAGATCCCTCTACAGTTGATGCAGCAAGTGCCGGTTCCTCGCATGCCAATGCTTTAAGAAGCATTTTCTTTGGATTATGTTTCTTCTCCATCGGTTTAGTCACCAACGTACGTAAACTATGGCAAGAAGGAATGGGTCGTATTGTCGCGGTGTACGCCGTAGCCCTGTGTGGTTTCATTCTCTGGGTGGGACTGCTTATCTCCTGGATATTCTACCATGGAATCTATCCGCCCACTGTGTAATGTGTAATACCATTTAATGATTTGAACCGGAAGGAGGTAAAACAGATGGCTAAACTGGAAACCGCCCAAGTACAGCAAATCGCCCCCAATACCGAAGTCATGGAAGAAGAAATGGTGGAAGAATGGTTTGACTTGTTGCCCATCGAGAAAAAACTAATTGGTTATTCATTGGGCTTAGGAATTACGTTGCTCGTCATTTTCGTGCTCGTCTTCCGAGTATTACCTTCAATGTAAACAATCTAAAGATATTGGCGGAAACATAGTCTTTGCAAAGTGAAATAGTCAGGAGGAGATTCTCATTCCTCCTGACTTTAACTTTAGCGAAAAAAATTATTGGCGCAAATTTCCAGCAAAATCAGATTGCTTTGGACCCGGTATTAGCCTGGAGTTGATAATTTTAGTACAGTTATGAGGTACACTTCTTAATCATGCAATTCTTAAATAACCGAATTGTTAGGTATTTGCAATCATTGGAAGCAGGATTTTTTCAACTAAACACCAAAAATAATTTAATAACAAAACTAAAGTTTTTATGATTGCACTTATCAATTTCTCAAAATATGTGAAAGAATTCTGTTTCACACATCTCCGGCTAGTGCACCCCTTTGGCAATACAGCAACTGTATTCATATTTTAGGTTGAGCATCAAAAAGAAAATGGGTTATTGCGGAAAGGAGGGATTAAGGCAGCTTTTCCAATTTTGTTGCTCGGAGCATAAGTTTAAAAAGGCCATGGAGGTGTCTAAGAATGTCCCAACAGGGTATCGGCGGAAACGTATCCGGCAAGAAAGGAATTGACTGGTCTCCTTTATGGAAGCTGGAAGATTGGTGGGCAGTGTGGTTTGGCTTTATAGGCATTATTTTTGCAGCAACAGGACTTCTCACATCAGTAGCCAAATTCAAAACTAGGTCCTCTTTGGGGGAAGCATTTCCTGCGGGAATCTGGGTCCAACTGCTCATTCTACTGGTGGGCATAGGTATAATTACTGCGATTGGCATCAAAGCAATGGGGCAAAATGTCAACAAGTATTTAATCGCCTTCCCCGCTGTATTCATCTTGGCAGCCCTTGCGCAACTCTGTGCTGCAAACAGTACCGCTAAGGCCTACAACCTGGAAACCGCTTTATGGAGTTTGATCATCGGTCTGTTGATCAGTAACACCATCAAGACGCCTGCCTGGATGAAACCGGCCGTCAAAACGGAAATGTACATCAAAACAGGCCTCGTCTTCTTAGGTTGTGAAATCCTGTTTAACCGGATCCTCGCTTTGGGTCTTCCCGGACTAATTGTGGCATGGGTCGTGACTCCTATCGTAGTCTTATTTATGTTCTGGTTTGGTGACAAGGTCCTGAAGATGGAGAGCAAGGAATTTAATATTACTCTTACTTGTGCTACCTCGGTCTGCGGTGTTTCGGCAGCCATTGCCGCCGGTGCCGCCAGCGGTGCCAAAATAGATGAAGTTGGGGTGGCCATTACCATTTCCCTGCTCTTTACCGTCTTAATGATGGTATTAATGCCTGTCTTCTTCCTCGCTGTCGGTTTAGACCCGGACGTTGGAGCAGCCTGGATGGGAGGAACCATCGACTCCACCGGTGCTGTGGTGGCCGCCGGAGCTTTCCTGGGCCAAAGAGGTTTGGAAATTTCTTCTGTTGTTAAAATGATTCAGAACGTCATGATCGGAATCCTGGCCTTCTTCATCGCTATTATTTGGGTAACCAGATTTGGCCGTACGGAGAGCAGCGAACATGCCAGTGCCAAAGAAATCTGGATCAGATTTCCCAAGTTCATCCTTGGTTTCGTCGGTGCGTCTCTGGTCTTTTCCTTCTTATTCATCCCCACCGTGGGAGAAGCTGCAGTGGACGGTTACTTATCCGTAACCAAAGGACTGCGGGGCTGGCTGTTTGCTATGGCCTTTGTAAGCATCGGTTTGGACTCCAACTTCAAAGAACTGGCCAGCCATGTCAAAGGAGGCAAGCCTTTAATTCAATACATTGTAGGCCAGTCCTTCAACCTTGCTCTTACGCTGCTAATGGCCTGGCTCTGCTTCGGGGGAATTCTCTTCCCCAAAACCTTCTAAATCTGTCCCGACATAAACCTGACAAGAAACAGACAGCACCGGCCTTTCCTGGCTGGTGCTGTCACTCCTTTGGAGGTGATTCCGATCAGCAACCGAAGCCGTATCACCCCTTATGTAGTTGGAGGAATACTGCTGCTGGTTTTATTTATTGATTTATTTATTTTCCGCACCGTTACCAACCGGCCTTTGGGTTTGGCTCCCAGCGACCTTTCTTCAGGGCCAAAGATCAATACCAACGCCCAGGCAGCTCCCGTAGCCGAAACCAAGATTACACCGGGAGAGCCTTTCATTCTGGTTCCCGCCATGACTTTTCAGCCGGTTAAAAATAACAGCGACACCGGGATCAAGGTTATGGGCTTTGGCAGAGCCGGTACTTCTTTATACCTGCAATTAAGGCTGCATGAAAGCCTGGATCTGAGTCTGAAGAAAGGCTGGGGCAAAGCCATTCAGCTGATTGATTCCAAGGGAAACCATTATCTCTACGATTCCTACACCCTACCGGCCGGAGTTCAGCTTTACGATCCCTTGGTGGATTTGCCTGACGACTTGCGCGGCCATCAAACAATCCTGGTGGACGGTTATAAGGACCTTTATTTAGAGTTTCCTCACTTTCCCTCCGAAGCAATTCCCACTCAGGTAAGAATTATTGAGGCCTTTCAGGGAAACAGCCCTGCTAATCCCGGCATTATTTATCAAACTATTGACTTCACCCCAACCGGCAAACCGCTGGAACAGAAGGCCATTATAGCCTTAGCAGCTTTAGAGAAGATACAGGACTTAGGACCATTTCCGCTTGGAAACAATAAGCTCCAAATAAGCCTTAATGACTTATGGATCGATGAAAACCTGTTTCCCCGGCTGTCCTTCACTGTTACCGGTAATGCAACTGAGGCTTACCTGAAAGACTGTGTCTTAATTGACAGTTCAGGATTTAATCATAATCTGCTCCAACTGGAAGAAACGGTATTGATTGGTACCGGTGAACCGGCGGAAATCCAGCTCCTGTTTGAAAGGTTACCGGAAACGGCGGACCTCCGGCAGCTCTGGTTCCTTTTCTCCGTTGACGGAACCGACTGTGAAGTAATTGCAGACATTTAACAGAAAAGGAGAGGCAAGAATTATGCCTCTCCTTATGGATACCATAATAAGGCTGTCTGTCAGCCATTAATGCGTTACATTGTTTACAGACTTTTTTTTGCTATTCTTCTAGGAATTCCAGGAAAGGTCTGTCAAGATCCGCCAGGGCATTAACCATTAACTCTACCAGGCCGCCGTACTGAAGATTATATTTGGCGGTGGCATCGTAGTATTCCAGGACGTCTCTGATGGAGCCCTTGCAATTGGAACAAGGTGCACAAATATATTTGGGCACATTCACATCATCGATTTCCGGCCGGAAAGCTTCCAAAATCTGCTTGAACTTCATTCTGCAGCTAATTTTATTACGAAAATCGGAAAAGTTCATGGAGTTCATAATGGCAAATCCACTGCCCCCGCCACAGCAGTAGTTATATACACCGCGGGGAGTCATTTCCCGGAATCCCGGTGCAATCGCCTTCAATATCTCCCGTTGCGGTTGAACAATACCCATAGCCCTCACCACGTTACAGGGATCGTGCAGGGTGACAGGGAAATTATTTTTACTGGGGTCAAATTTCAACCGCTTTGTTTTAACCAATTCCCACAGCAAAGGCAGGCAGCTTTCCCTGGGCACATAATTCTCAGCAGTGACCATCCGGTCCATACTGATGGCCGCTGCCCGGTGAGCGTGACCGCATTCACCGATAATGATCCTTTTAACCCCCAGTTCCTTGGCCGCCCTAAATTGCTCCTGGGCGACCCTGCGGGCCTGTAAATCGTCATACCAGATACCGTAGTTTACGTTGTCATAGCCGATTAAATCGCTGCTCAAGGTCCAATCAAGGCCGG
>JAAZDD010000112.1 GCA_012512955.1 Clostridia bacterium | reverse complement strand
TAACAGCCCTCCGGCGCTGATGTCAAGAATCTCTCCGTACATCTCCTTATCCACCGATACTTTCGTTCCTTGGATGGAGATAATTTGAAAACGACACGGTTCCCGATCAACTTTGAGGCGGAAGTACTCACGTCTATTACTGAATTGCTCACCCATTGAGCCACCTCCAACCGGGTGAAAAGGCCGCCCTCCGGGTAATTAATTCTACGCTTGGTGGTTTTTTCCCTTCCTCTCTTACTCCTCCAGAGTTGAAGTATCGCCCACATCCAGCCCCAATTCCTGGGCCTTCAGCAGCCGCCTCATAATCTTGCCGCTGCGGGTCTTGGGCAGGCTGTCGACAAATTGCAGTTCGCTGGGAGCGGCAATGGGGCCAAGCACGTCCCGTACATGATTCACAATGGCCTTGCTCAGTTCCTCGGAAGGTTCGTTACCTACCCGCAACAACACAAAGGCTTTGATGAGCTCACCTTTCACAGGATCGGGCTTTCCGATGACAGCGGCCTCCGCCACCGCAGGATGGCTGACCAAAGCGCTTTCCACGTCAGCGGTACCGATCCGGTGACCTGCCGGGTTCAGAATATCGTCAGACCGGCCCAGGAACATAATATAGCCGTCTCCATCCCGGGTAGCTACGTCACCGGTTACATAGCATCCGGGTATGGTGTTCCAATACTGTTCATATCTTTCCGGATCATTGTAGACAGTCCGGAACATACTGGGCCAGGGATTCTTAATGACGAAATTTCCGCCTTGACCGGTCGCTACCGGTTCTCCTTTGTCGTTGACTACATCACCGTCGATGCCAATAGCCAAAACACCGCAGTAGCCGGGCTTGGCAGGCATGGACAAGGGAGTGCAGACCAAAGGTGCACCGGTTTCCGTCTGCCACATATTGTCGCAAATCCAGGCCTTCCCGTTGCCACATAAATTCTTGTAGCCCCACCACCAGGCTTCCGGATTCATCGGTTCCCCGGCACAAAGAATCTGGCGAATAGAACTTAAATCATACTTCTCCAGCCACTCACTGCCATACCGCATTAACATCCGCAGCAAGGTAGGTGCAGTGAAGATCCGGCTGACCCCGTATTTTTCGATGAGACGGTAGAAGGTACCCGGATCCGGATAATCAGGAGCACCTTCCCGGATAAAGCAGGTAGCTCCGATGGTCAAGGGAGCATAAACAATATAACTGTGGCCCACAATCCAGCCGATATCCGAGGTGGACCAATAGACGTCTTTATCGGAAATATTCATGAAGGCCTTAGCATGATAAGCGGTACCGACCATGTAACCGCCGTGGACAAAGACGGTTCCCTTGGGCTTGCCTGTGGTTCCCGAAGTATAGAGAATAAACAGCAAATCTTCCGCATCCATCACTTCAGCTTCACAATGGTGAGAAGCTTCCGCCATCAGTTCCTCCAAATCATGCTCTTTGGGACCCAAGGGCTCATCTTTATAATGACGACGATGGACGATGATATTTTCCACCACATCCAGACCGGCGGTGGCATTCCGCACAATCTCCCGCAGCTCTACGATTTTTCCTCTCCGGTAGCTGACATCGGTACAGATGACCGCTTTGGCACCGGCATCAACAATCCGATCCCTCAAGGCACCATGACCCAAGCCGGCGTAAACTACGCTGTGGACGGCGCCAATCCGGGCACAGGCCAACATGGCCATAATCCCTTCGGGAGTAAGAGGCATATAAATGCAGACCCGATCACCTTTGCCCACGCCCAGTTTTTTCAGCGAATTGGCAAGCTTGTTTACATAAAATAGCAGCTGCCGGTAACTGAAGACTCTCTCCTGTCCGTCCTCACCTTCCCAAATCAAAGCCACTTTGTTTTTCCTGGGACCTTGTACGTGACGGTCCAAGCAGTTATAAGTAATGTTGGTTTGTCCACCCACAAACCATTTGGCATAGGGATACTGCCAGTCCAAAACCCGGTCCCATTCTTTGAACCAGTGAAATTCCCTGGCCACCTTATCCCAAAAGCCCTCCAAATCCGCCAATGACGCCCGGTGTGCCTCTTTCCAATCTTTAATGTAAGCATCTTCGGCAATGAGAGCCTCCGGTGGTTGGACTACCTCTTCGGCGCCCAGTAAAGCATTGAATTGTCCGTTAGTACTCATGAATGAATGCCCCCTTCATTATGATCTAATATTCTAAATATTCTAACATGATCCCCGTTATCCTTTTTTTAGGGAAAAATATTTTCGTACAACCTACTGTTTTTCAGGATAAAGGTCAATGACAAAACCCCGGCAGGAACCTGTCCCAGCCGGGGCTGCAGAGCGATATATAGGGGGCAACTGCCCCCGTTTTTGGATAATTTCCTGTTTCCCTAACGCTCCTCACGGAAGTAGGGTATACCCAAACCGGCAGGGGGTTCGTTCTCCCGCCTGCGGCGCATGGACACCACAACCAGGACGATGATGGTCACCAGGTAAGGCAACATCTTGAACAGCTCCATGGAGCGCCGGGTCAGATCCGGGATGTAGAAGAAGAGCCAGAAGAGCATTCCAAACAAGTAGGCCCCCCAAATGCCCTTCCTGGGCTTCCACCCGGAGAAAATGACCAAAGCCACCGCCAGCCAGCCCAGGCGCTCAATACCGCCGTCACTGTCCCAGGTACCCTTGGTATAGTCCATCACATAGAAGAGACCGCCCAGACCCGAAATTCCTGCTCCAATGCAGGTGGCCAGATACTTGTAAAGCATAACCTTGATGCCGGCTGCGTCGGCGGTACCGGGGTTTTCACCGACGGCCCGCAGGTTCAATCCGATACTGGTGCGGTTAATAAACCAATCCACAAACAAGGCTACGGCCACGGCCAGGTAGACCATAAAACCAAAACCCAGGAGCATGGCCAATACGGGAGGTAAATCCTTAGCAAAGGGCAGGCTGGCCCGGAAGGCCGCACTGGTAGTCGCTACGGAGATCTGACCTACGCCACCGGCCAACCGGTTCAGGGAGCCGCCGAAGAAATTGGCGAAACCCCCGGCAAAAATGGTCAGTGCCAAGCCGGTGACAATCTGGTTGGTTCTCAGGGTAATGGTCAGGAAGCTGAAAATAAGCCCGCCCAACACAGCAGCAAGGAACGCACAGGTCATGGCAATTATGATGCAAAGCAGTTTATTGGGCTCCGGGTTGTTCATTTCATAGAAGAAAACGCCCATCAGCCCTACAATGCCGCCCAGGTACATGATACCGGGAACCCCCAAATTGAGGTTGCCTGCTTTTTCGGCCAGGGTCTCACCGGTGGACCCGTAGAGAATAACGGTACCGAACATAATCCCTGCTTGCAACAGTGCTATTAGTTCCGACATGCCTGCACCTCCTTCTGCTTACCGCTCCTGAATTTGACCTGGTAATCGATGAAGAATTCGCTGCCCATGACGAAGAAGAGGATAATACCCATCAGCATATTGGACACGTGATTGTTCAGATTGTAGCGGGAAGCAATTTCAATGGCTCCCTTGTCCAAAAAGATCAGTAGAGCGGAAATGAGTATCATCGCAAAAGGATTGAATTTGGCAAGCCAAGCCACAATAATGGCGGTAAAGCCCCTTCCCCCGGCGGTACTGGTGGAAATGGTATGGCTGGCACCGGAGACGGCCAGGAAACCGGCAATACCGCAGACAGCACCGGAAATAAAAGTGGTGCGCATAATCACTTTCGGCACATTCATGGCCGCATAGCGGGCCGTATTCAGACTTTCACCCACCACGGCAATCTCATAGCCCTGCTTGCTGTAACGCAGGTAAATGAACATGAGCACCGTCAACACCAGCACCAGGATCACGTTTAAAGCGTAGGCCTGCCCGAATAATTCCGGGAACCAGCCGATCTTGGTCCTGGCATTGCTCACCCCAACGGTGTTGGAGCCGATGGGATTTTCCCAAAGGGCCACAAAATAGGCTGTAAGCTGGATGGCGATATAGTTCATCATCAGGGTAAACAGGGTTTCGTTGGTTCCCCATTTTGCCTTGAAAACGCCGGGGATTAAACCCCAAATGCCCCCCGCCACAATGCTCAATACAAACATCAACAGCATCATCGGCAGGGTGCTCAGGTAACCGCTCAAGTGAATCATGCAGAAAGCTGAAGCAATACCGCCCAACAGGATCTGGCCTTCCGCACCGATATTCCAAAATCGCATTTTAAAGGCCGGTGCCAGGCCCAGGGCGATACATAGCAGCATCATCATATCCCGAATGGTCACCCACATCCGTTTATTGGTGCCGAAAGCACCTTCAAACATGGCCACATACACTTTCAACGGATTCAGTTTTACGATGGCGAAAATAATTACAGCACATAGAACCAGAGCTGCCAACAAGGCCAGCGCCCGGATACTCATGGCCTTCCAGACGGGAAAAGGCACACCGCGTTTGGAAATACGGATAAATGGTTCTGCGTGTTTAAGGTCAGTTGTCATGCCGTCGCCTCCTCACCGAGATGTGTCATTAAGAGGCCAATTTCCTCTTTTTTGGTGGCGCGGGCATCCACAATACCACTGACCTTACCGGCACAGAGGACCAGGATCCGATCACAGAGTTGCAGCAGTACATCCAAATCCTCACCGACATAGATAACAGCCGTACCC
>JAAZDD010000111.1 GCA_012512955.1 Clostridia bacterium | reverse complement strand
TCCTTTCCCTGTCAAGATCCGGAGGTAATTTAGGCCTTACCCCTGTTGGCCCGGTAATAGCTGTAAGTAATGGGTTCCCCGTCTTTGATGGGCCCACCGTCCACCACATCGCAGATGAACAAGGTGTGGGTTCCCACTTCCAGCACCAGGTCCGGATCTACCTTCAGATCCAAATAAGCGACGGCATTCAGCAACACGGGCAGTTTGTTGGTGGCACTTTCCCCGTAAGCATATCCGGCAAACTTGTCCACCTTGTGACCCGTCTGGTAACCAAACCGTTTAATATCCTCAAAATTGTCCTTGCCCAGGATATTGACGGTAATGAGACCGCTGTCCTTGACGAATTCATTGGTCAAATTCTGCTTGTTCAGGGCCACTGCCACCCGCTGGGGTTCACTGGTGATCTGGAAAACTGTATTGCAGACCTGGCCGTTAAACCGATCACCTTTCTTGGAAGTAGCCACATAAAGGCCATAGCCTATTTTATGGATGGCACTCCGCTGGTTGCCCCCGGGAACAGGACCCACATTGCCCTCTTCTCCCGACTGAGCCGCCGGCACGTCCGGCACTTCCGGAGCCGGGCTTTCCACTACCTCTTCAAAATCCTCCGGACCCACGCCACAAACAGGGCAGGTATCGGGAGGGGTAGGCCCTTCATGCACATAACCACAAATAATGCAACGCCATTTCTTCATCCATTGTCCTCCTCACTGAAACCAGGCTTAACCCCACTTACCTTTTGAAATATGAGTTTGAATTTCTGCTTTAGCCATCTGCTTCATCTCCACCGCTGCCTTCTGGACATACTTGAATATACCCATACAGCCTGGATCCAGGTTATCTTCAATGCCTTCATAAGCCAAATCTTCCAGCTGATCGCTTAAATCCATCAACGCAGCCAAGAGTTGATTGGTATAACGGGATCTTTCAATCAATTGGAGGACATCTTCAGCTACAGCTTCAAATTTCTCCTTGGGGGCACCGCATTTGGGGCACTTTTCCGGTGCACCTTCACCGTCATGAATATAGCCGCACACACCACATTTCCACATGATCACATGCCTCCTTTTTAAAACCGTTTCCTGTATATTTCTCTATAACCTGCTTATCACCTGCAGCTCAAAATAATATTTATTATTCCCAGGGTAGCAACCCGGCCTTTTCCAAAGCCCCTCGCACCGGCACCACCAGCAAAACGGCAATGGCCACTTTAATGAGATCAGGCCCCAGGAAAGGGGCAGCTCCCACCAGGAAGGCCTTCTTTATGTCCATCCCCAACAGGAAACTCAGTTGCAGGAGCCCCAAGCTGTAAATAACCAGCATGCCCGCCAGGAAGGCTCCCCCTATCTTGAGATAGCTTTTGCCCCCTTTTTCAGCCGGGTACAAGTAACCAATCAAAAAGGAAGCAACAATATATCCCCAGAGAAACCCGCCGGTAGGACCGGCCACCACCGGTAAACCGCCCTTGGCCCCGGTAAAAATAGGGGCCCCGAAGGCACCTAACAAAACGTAGACGGTCATGGCCACAGGGGCCAGTCTCTTTCCCAGGATCCCTGCCGCCAGGTACACTCCCATGATGGACATGGTGAAGGGAACAGGACCCACCGGGATGGTCAGTTGGGCCAGGATGGCCATGACGGCCACCATCAGAGCACACAGGAGCATTTCTTTGACACGCAAAAAAGCCACCTTCCTCCCTAGCTTCTCCATTCTTTGGGAACAGCATACGATAGATCGACTTTCCTGTCAACCATTATTTTAATTTTGGTTAACAGCTAGGGACAGGTGATTGTTTTCAGTCTAACCCAAGGACCGGTAGTAGAGGGGTATGTAGGTCAACAAACCGTTAATCCTGGAACTCTCCATCAAAGTAATGCCTTTAACCGGTACAGGCCTGGGTTCTAAAGGCAAAGAAGCCACAACCTTCTCCCATTCCTCCGTTAATTGTGCTTCCCTGGCCATGGTAATATGGGCTTTCAGGGGCCTGGTTTCTTTGGGAAAACCCCGCTTGGCCAAAGCAAGATCCACATTCCGGAATAACTCCAGGAGCCTGTCCGTTTCCCCCTGCAACCCGACCCACAGGATCTTTTTCTCTCCCCGGCTGAAATATCCCCACCGGCCCAATTGGAGCTGAAAGGGCCGGACAGTCCCGGCACCCTCATCCATGGCCTGGGTCACCGCCGGCACCAATTCTGGTTTCACTTCCCCCAGGAACTTAATCGTCAGATGAAAATTCTCCGGCCGGCTGAAATTACCCCGCCGGCAGTAGACCTGCATGGCTTTCTGTCTCCCGTTTAAATACTCTTTTAACTCCTGCTCCAGCGTTACCGCCACAAAAAGACGCATAGCCCACTTCCTTTCCTTAACGC
>JAAZDD010000110.1 GCA_012512955.1 Clostridia bacterium | reverse complement strand
TGGTGCGGATTATGGCTGCCCATGGGATAAAATACACCGCTACCGCTTCCATCGCCTATCCCCTGGATTACCTGCGGAAAGTGGAGAAAGCACTGTCCATTGACGGCCCCACCTATATCCACTTGCAAAGTCCCTGTATCGTAGGTTGGGGATTCGATGAGAGCCAAGGAGTCTCCATCGCCAGGTTAGCAGTGGAAACCTGTATCTTCCCCTTATTCGAAATCGAGGACGGCACAAAATTACGGATAACCAGGAAAGTGAAAAACAAAAAACCCATTGAAGAATATCTCAAGGTTCAAGGACGGTTTAAACATTTATTCAAGGGAGATTGCCAGGAAGAATTGGCCTTAATGCAGCGGGATATTGATGCCAATTGGGAATACCTGCAGAGTATTTCCGTTGATTAATTGTTAGGAAAAAGGCGGTGACTGGGATGCAGCATTTTTTGGATAATTTCTTTTATCCGGACAGCGTAGCAGTGGTAGGGGCTTCGAAAAACCCCGGCAAAGCAGGGTACCAGGTGCTGAAAAACCTTCTGACCTTGGGTTATGAAGGCCAGGTCTATCCTGTCAACCCCAGGGAAGAGGAGATCAGCGGCTTGAAGTGCTATGCCAGTTTGAGAGAGATCGAAGGCAAGGTGGATCTGGTGATGATTACGGTGCCTGCCAAAGCAGTACTGCCGGTAATCGACGACGTAGTGGCCAGGGGCGATGTGAAAGCGGTGGTAGTGGTTTCGGCAGGCTTTGCCGAGACCAAGACCGAGGAAGGAATTGCCATGGAAAAAGAGCTGGTGGCAAAACTCAAAGCCGCCGGGATCAGGGCCTTTGGTCCCAACTGCACAGGGGTGATCAATACTTCCATTAAATTGGATACCACCATTGAACCGACGGTGGAACAGAACAAGGGTCCCATCAGCATCTTTTCCCAAAGCGGCGGCATGGCCGGTTCCATCCTCCTTTGGGCCGAAGCCCAGCCCATTCCTTTAGGCTTTCATAAATGGGCCCATGTGGGCAACATGTGCGACGTCAATACCCTGGATGTGCTGGAATATTACGGCCAGGATGAAGGCACGGAAGTAATTCTCATTTACATGGAAGGCTTTGACGAAGGCCGCCGGTTTATGGAGACGGCCCGGGAAATCACCAAAGAAAAAGCCGTGCTGGTTTTGAAAGTAGGCAGGAACGAATTAGGCTCCAAAGCAGCCTATTCCCATACAGGCACCCTGGCAGGCCAGGATGAGATTTACCAGGCCGCGTTCAGAAAAGCAGGGATCACCAGGGTAGACAGCATGCCGGATATGATTGATACCGCTAAAGCCATGTCCATGCAGCCACTTCCCAAGGGGAACAGGATTTGCATTTTGACGGAAGCCGGCGGTCCCGGCACCATGGCCATGGATGAACTGGGCAAATACAAGAACGTTACTTTGGCCAACATTTCCGAAGAAGGTCAAAAAGCCTTGAAAGAAGCAATGCCGCCCATGGCTTTAATCTGCCAGCCCCAGGGGTACCTGGATATTACGGCAGCAGCCATGGAAGAACATCATAAGGTTGCCCTGGAACTGGTGCTGGCGGAAGAAGAAGTGGACGGAGTGATCTTAATCAGTGTACCTCCTACCTTTTTGCCGCCGGAAAGCCTGGCCGAATCCATCATTGAGGCGGCTAAGGATGCCAAGAAGCCGGTTCTCACGGTCTTGATGGCCGGCAAATGGGTCCATAGGGCCAGGCAGATGCTGGAAAGAGCCGGCTTGCCGACCTTTGATACCCCCGAACAGGCAGTGAGGGCCATGGTGAAGATGGTAGAACGCCGGCAGTACCTGGACAAGGTCAAAGGAGGGGAGCAGTAGTGGCAAGAGCATTATTGGAGCATGAAGCAAAGCAGCTATTGCGGGATCACGGCTTACCGGTGCAGGATTTCCTCTTTTGTCCGACAGTGGACGAAGCGGTCGAGGCCGCCCAAAAGATCGGTTACCCGGTAGTCTTAAAAATTGTTTCCCCTCAGATTGTCCATAAATCCGATGC
>JAAZDD010000109.1 GCA_012512955.1 Clostridia bacterium | reverse complement strand
TTTTTTTGTTCAAGTGCAGGGAAAGTAAAAAAGATATAGTATATAATAATTCATATAGTATGACACAATAAAGAAAGGTGGTGACGTTTATACAATTTAGTGAACGACAACGGCAGATTGTAGAAATCGTCAAAAGCAAAGGTCCTATCACTGGGGAACAAATAGCCGGTTTATTGAATTTAACGAGGGCAACTCTAAGACCGGATCTGGCTATCCTGACCATGTCGGGTATTTTGGAAGCCCGGCCTAGGGTCGGCTATTTTTATAGCGGCAAGCCAGCGGAAAGTCTTATTGCTGATACCATTCGCCAGGTACTGGTTAAGGACGTAAAATCAGTACCTGTCGTAGTTCATGATAAGGCTAGTGTCTATGATTGCATCGTTACTATGTTTACAGAAGACGTAGGCACTCTTTTCGTGGTGAAAGACGGCGGTGTACTGGTAGGAGTAGTCTCCCGGAAAGACTTTCTACGGAGTTCTGTGGGCAAAGTAGACTTGCATAAAATGCCGGTAGGAATGCTGATGACCCGGATGCCGAATATTATCACTACCAGAAATGAAGAAAGCGTCTGGGAAGCCGCCAGAAAAATGATTGAGCATGAGGTGGATGCACTGCCGGTTGTCCGGACGTTCAGTGACAGCGGCTCTGAAGAACAGTTGGAAGTGATAGGCCGCCTTACCAAAACCAATATTACCCGCCTCTTTGTGGAACTGGGGGAGGGTAATTATTAAGGGAGGGATAGCGTATTTCCGATAACGGTAAAATGGTGATTTACGTGGTCTCCGATGCCCTGGGTGAGACTGCTGAATTTGTTGTGAGAGCAGCAGCCAGCCAGTTTTTTGAGACGGAGATGGATATAATCCGGGTGCCTTATGTGAACGATCGCCAGCATATCAAGGAATTGGTGGAAGAAGCTTCTCACTATAAAAGCATGTTTGCCTATACCTTGGTTGTGGACGAACTAAGGCAGGAAATGATCAGCCAGGCCCAAAAATATGGTATTCCCACCATTGATATTTTGGGACCGATGCTGGATACCATGGCCCAGGTGGCCGGGGAAGTTCCTCTGATGAAGGCCGGCCTCTTACGGAAACTGGATGAAGAGTATTTCCGTAAAGTAGAGGCGGTGGAATTCGCCGTTAAATATGATGACGGCAAAGATCCCCGCGGCATTTTTAGAGCGGACATTGTGTTGGTGGGAGTCTCCAGGACTTCTAAAACACCGGTATGCATGTATCTGGCCCACAAAAAAATAAAAGCTGCTAATGTACCATTAGTTCCTGAGGTAGGGCCGCCGGAAGAACTGTACAGCTTGCCTCCCGGTAAGGTGGTGGGCTTAACCATCAGCCCCTACCTGCTCAATGAAATCCGTTTGGAGCGCCTGAAAGCTCTCGGGCTCACAGCTGATGCAGATTACGCCAACATGAAACGAATTTTGATGGAACTGGAATACGCAGAAAAAATCATGAAAAAGATCGGTTGTCCGGTAATCGACGTAACCAACCGGGCGGTGGAGGAGACCGCCAGTAAAGTACTGGAGATCTATTATAGGGGGGAAAGACATGGCAGGTAAAACTTATGTCTATTTATTCAACGAAGGAAAAAAGGATAAGAATCTTTTAGGGGGTAAGGGAGCCAACCTGGCGGAAATGACTGCCATTGGCTTGCCGGTGCCACCAGGATTGACCATTACCACCGAGGCCTGCAATGAATATCTGAAGGGGCAGGGACAGTTTCCGGCAGGGTTGGAAGAACAGTTGAAAGAGAAACTGGCGAGATTGGAAAAAGCCGCCGGGAAGACTTTCGGAGATTTGGAAAATCCCCTGCTGGTTTCCGTCCGTTCCGGAGCCCCTATTTCCATGCCCGGCATGATGGATACCATTCTTAACCTGGGACTGAATGATCAAACCGTAGAGGGATTGGCTAAAGCAACAGGCAACGACAGATTTGCACTGGATTGCTACCGTCGCTTTATTCAAATGTTCAGTGATGTGGTGTTAGGGATTGAACATTACGAATTTGAAAGTATTTTGGAAGAAGTAAAGCAAAGAAAAGGATATCAGTTTGACCATGAAATCCCTGCCGAAGATTTGAGGCAGTTGATCGTCAGCTACAAAGAA
>JAAZDD010000013.1 GCA_012512955.1 Clostridia bacterium | reverse complement strand
ATTTAGTACGCTTCTTTGATTTGCGGTATCATCTCAAGCAGCAATTTCTCCATACAGGCACCGCCATTTTCAATGATGAAAATATATTAGTGGAGGAAGTATTCAGTCCCTTTTTGGGTAAACGCAACATTAAAATCGCCAGCTGAGTTCCCGCGAAGTCGGGAGCTTTTTTATTTATAAAGTTGGTTTAAAATTGTTTGAAAACTTGCAGGATATATGAAAGAAGGGGAGAAAGGATCAGCAAGAATACTTCTACCGGGACGATACAATCAGATCCGGAAAAGGGAGGGAAACATCATGCTGGTAGAAGAGTTTATGAAACGGGAAGTTATCACGATTGGCCGTGAAGATTCGGTCCATGTTGCCCTGGGTAAAACCAAGGAACATAGAATTAGGCACTTGCCGGTTGTTGAGGGAGAACGGTTGGTAGGTATTGTTTCCGATCGGGATCTGAGAGATGTGAGTCCATCCAACCTTTTGCAGGCCCAAGATATTGATATTCTTAAATCCACTAAAGTCAAAGACATTATGAAATGTCCTGTTTTAACCGCCCATCCTTTGGACGGTATAGAGGAAGTTGCACGGGTTATGTATGAGTATAAAATCGGTTGTTTGCCGGTGGTAAAAAGCGGTAAGCTGGTGGGGATTGTGACGGAAACAGATATTCTTAGAATTTTGGTGGAGCTAGTAGGCACTTTGGAACCGGGTACCACTTTGGAAATTCAGGTACCTGACCGTCCGGGAGCCTTGGCTGAGGTGACCTTGGCTATTAAAAAACATGGGGTTAACTTGTGCAGCGTGCTCATGAGAAACGGTTACGTACCTAATACCCGTTTGATTACGGCTAAGCTCCAGACTAAGAATGTATCTGCCGTTATTGAGGATATTGAACAATTAGGTTTCAAGGTTTTGTTTCCGTATCGGAGGGTTTAATATGCCGGGAAAAGCACTAGCGGTTTATACGTCTCAATTTGCCGATTACAAGTTTCACGAGGATCACCCTTTCAACCCCCTGCGATTGAAGCTGTGGTTTGAGTTGTTGGAAGCGATGGATGCCATTTCCGATGAAGATCTCTGTTATCCCCCGCCGGCCACGGAAGAAGAGATCCTGCTGGTACATACCCGGGACTATGTGGAGGCGGTGAAACTGGCCAGTTTGGGGAAGCTTCCCGAGGATCCCCTGCAATATAATTTGGGGACTGAGGATAATCCCATTTTCCCTAAAATGCACCAGGCCACTTCTTTGGTCGTCGGAGGGACGTTACAAGCGGCCAGGCTGGTTATGGAAGGGGTAACCAGCCATGCCCTGAATATGGGAGGCGGCTTGCATCACGCCATGACCGGTCATGCTTCGGGTTTTTGCATTTACAATGATGCTGCCATTGCTATCAAGTGGTTGCGCAAGCATTATAATCTGAAAGTTATGTATATTGATGTTGATGCTCATCATGGAGACGGGGTTCAATGGGTTTTCTATAAGGATCCCGATGTGATGACTGTTTCTTTCCATGAGACGGGGCGTTACCTGTTTCCCGGTACCGGCGGTGTGTTGGAAAGAGGTGCCGATGAGGGGTACGGTTATGCAGTCAATATTCCCCTGGAGCCTTTCACGGAAGATGATTCCTATATTGAAGCGTTGGAAGAAGTGCTACCCGCTTTAATGAAATCCTTTCAGCCGGATCTTATTGTGAGTCAACATGGTTGTGATTCCCATGAATACGATCCCTTGACCCACTTGTCTTTGACCACCAGGGGTTTTGCGGCGGCAGCCCGGTTGATTCACCGGTTGGCTCATGAATACTGCCAGGGACGTTGGGTCGCTCTTGGGGGAGGGGGCTATGCCCCCAGGCGAGTAGTGTCAAGATGCTGGGCTATTCTCTGGGGAGAAATGGCGGAACGTACTTTGCCGGAAAAAATACCTGAGAGTTGGCTGCTTAAGTGGGCAAAACATGCTC
Organism: Clostridia bacterium; assembly: GCA_012512955.1. Taxonomy (GTDB): domain Bacteria; phylum Bacillota; class DULZ01; order DULZ01; family DULZ01; genus JAAZDD01. Next base: position 7,526 of record JAAZDD010000013.1, on the reverse strand, counting down.
CCGTTTCTTTGCCCGAATATCTCTATGATCGGGAGGAGGAGTTCCCGCCTAAACCGCGAAGGGAGGAAATCAGTGAAAAGAACAGGCGGACAGTGGTTCAGGCTCTTAACAGACCGGTCTGGAGTTTTGTGTTTTAATTTTACAGACAATTTGGAAAAATTAGGGCATTCTGAAGGATTGTGAAGTGTTGCACTATCTCTGAAAATAGAGTATAATCAAACTGAATAGGTATTCAGTGGATGAAATGAGGTGTTTACCATGTTGGCCGGATCCGTATCCCATAATAGGCTCAATGGAATGTTTTGTACTTCCAAAGAAATAGCGACCCCTAAAGGTGTCATAGTTGTTCGGGGCCCCATTCCTCCTGAGGAACTGGCCACATTAACCATGAATGAGGGTTTAACTGCGTTTCGGCCGCCACAGCGACAGCACCAAGCCTTAATTGAGATTGCTTCTATGGAAAAAGGGCAGATTTTTGCTGCCATTCATGAACAGGAGATTGTGGGTTATTGTACCTTTCATCCCCCGGACAAATTTGAGCGTTGGGGACAGGCCGATATCCCTGAGTTAATTGAACTGGGGGGTATTGAGGTGAGTCCGGAATGGCGGGGTTGCAAGCTGGCTTCGGCCATTCTTGAGGTTGCTTTCGCCAACGGTCGTTTCTCCAGGAATATTGTCATTGCCACCGAGTATTGCTGGCATTGGGATTTAAAGGGTACAGGCCTTCCGGTTTTCAAGTACCGCCAGTTGATGGAGAACCTGTTGCGCACGGTGGGTATGTTCCCCCTGGGTACGGATGATCCTGAGATTTGTTCTCACCCAGCTAATATGCTGGCCGTCCGGGTAGGTTCCAAAGTAAGCAGTGAGGCTTTTATCGCTTTTGAAGCATTGCGTTATCAAAATAAAACCATGTTTTAAGCTCTCCAGTTCTTTTAGGCTAATATTTGCCGGGCAAATGATTAGCCTTTATTATTTTTCAGCCTTTTTTGCTTGGAATAGCCTCTTGTTCCAGGGAAATACTACAATAAGGACAAGAATAATGAGGAGGCTAATTCAATGGCAAGATCCCTTCCGGAGAATGCGGCAAGACAATACAAATGTTCCAATTGCGGTATGATGTTTACGGTCAACGGGGAGCAAGGAGATTGTCCTTCCTGCAGTCATCGTTGCACCCCCAAGGATTGTCAAGTGGTAGATGCTTCGGACCAGGGCTATTGAGCCGGGATGGAAGTTTTTCATGGCTACAGTCTGCCCTTTGTGCAACGGATTGACGGTTTTGACTGCACCCTGTCCCCGGTGTCAGGAACCCGTGGAAGACGGGGGACAAATGGAAGGATATGATGATCCCTATTCCCCTTACGAGGATGATTTGCTGGTGCCGGCACCGAACGCAGGGGAAGATCCCCAAAAATGGTGTTGGCACTTGGTTTATTGCCGCCAATGCGGCTGGGAGGGCAATTTGCCTGTAGCTCAACGAGAGGGATTATAGATTTTCCGGCCAGACCGGTTCAATGACTGCTGTTGCCCTTTCCCGGTTCCGGGAATCGTAATTGACCAGGTCTTTGATGAGAGGGTCGGTAGTCAGTATTTGCCACGCCTTATACAGAGTGCTGATGAACTCCGTTGCCAGAGGCTCTTTTCTGACCAAGAGGGGACAAGAATAAGGAAGTTTAAGCGTTTCCCAGATGAGAAGCAGGTTGCCTTCCCCGGTAAAATGGGGAGTCAGAGGAAAGGTCCGGCATTGGATGGGCCTTTTTTCTCTGGGGCAGTTGCCGTTACAGGTTAAGAAATAGGTTTTTCCTCGCCAGGAATACGGGAAATCATAGTCTTCCGCCACCTGTTCCTCCCATTCCAGCCAGCCCCTTTCCCCCTGCAGTACCAGGTGTTCATTGGGCAACAGGTAAATACCCATATCTCCATCTTAACTCAGGCAGCAGGCTTTTTGGCAGAGAAGGCCGCAGTCGTAAGGGACATGAGTAACTTGGTTTAACATCTGGTAGATTTGCAGGTAAGTTTCCTTGGACAGCTGCCCTTTCATGAGATGACCCCCTGACCGCTGCTTTCTGTTCTTACCTATGTTACAATTAATTCGGCAAAAAAGCAATTGCCCGGAGCTGGAAGTGGGGGTGAGGCGATGTTGACCAAAGAAACGGTAAAAGCTATGGCCCGGAAAACCGGGTTTGACTTAGTTGGCATTACCGGTGCGGCTCCTTTGTTGTCATTGGTACCGGTACTGGAGGAACGGCAGCGCCGGGGGAGAGAACCGGAGTTTGTTTCCGGTACTATCGAGGAACGAATAACCCCGAAGTTATTTTTCCCGGAAGCTAAGTCAGTGATCATGACGGCTCTCAATTACTATAACCCTGCCATCCGTGAAAAACCTTTACATGGTAAGCTGTCCCGCAGCACTTGGGGGCGGGATTATCACCGGGTGATGGGAGAGATGTTAGAGCGGTTGGGTCAATCCTTGACACAACTGGAACCGGGCTTCAAATACAAAGCTTTTGTGGATACCGGCCCGCTGGTGGAAAGGGAATTGGCCCGGCGGGCAGGACTGGGTTGGATTGGCAAAAACTGCGCCTTGATTACTCCCGAGTTCGGTTCTTGGGTTTTCCTGGGGGGGATAGCCGTCAATGTGGAATTGCCGCCGGATTCACCCTTAAATCAATCCTGCGGTTCCTGCCGGCGCTGTCTTGATGCCTGCCCCTCCGGCGCCTTGGAAGAGGCCCACTGTGTCAATCCCCGGCGCTGCCTGTCTTATATTTCGCAAAAAAAGGGCTATCTTGGCCTTGAAGAAAGAAAGTTATTACAAGGACGGCTTTATGGCTGTGATACCTGTCAAGAGGTTTGTCCCGTCAATCATAAAGTTGCTCAAGAGACGGGGAACGCCGCTTTTCGACCGTTACCCCATGTTTATCTCTCGTTGGCGGAGATTGTCACCATGGACAACAAACAGTTTAAAGAATGGCTGGGACCGACGGCAGCGGCCTGGCGGGGAAAAACCAACCTAAAACGGAATGCAGTGATTGCTTTGGGGAACGGCGGTGATCCTGAGGCGATACCGTTACTCCTTGCTGCTTTAAAGGATCCGTCACCCATTATAAGGGGACATGCTGCCTGGGCATTGGGCTCTTTTGCCGGGAATGAAGCAGGTACCGGCACTGCTTTACAAAAGGCTTTAAAAAAGGAAACAGATCCGATGGCCAAACGGGAGCTGCTCAATGCTTTAGAGGTTAGGACAAATAGATGACGGGATAAAGGACCATACTAATACTGCTCATTGGAATGGGAAAAGGAGTGAACAGTTTGAGTGCCATCCTGAGAGTAGTATTTGTTTTATTATTGGTGGTGACACCTTTCTTTAGCGGTTGTCGCCAGCAAGCGCAGCAAAAACCGCCTCCACCGCCACCCACTGTCGGTGTCAGTGTGATCACCGAAGGATTTGAAGAAATCATTGTCCCGTTTAAAGAGGAATTAATGAAATTGGCGAGGGAACGCCAGGTCCGGCTCACCTGGAAAGAAGCAACTGACCCGGGCCGGCAGCGGCAACATTTTGACGAATTGATTAAGCAAAATCCTGATGTGCTCCTCGCTTTTCTGCCGGAGGAAAAAAGGGCCCTGGAGTTTGCCAAAAGGGCTGAGGAAAAGGAGATTAAGCTACTGGCAATAGGGATGCTGCCCCTGGATATCCCTTTGGACGGCTTCATCGGTATTGAAGCGAGACGCATCGGCAGGGAACAGGGGGAATTTTTGACGGAGGCTTTAAAGAATACCGAGAGACCGAAGATCCTGATTCTCAACTCGGTCCCTGATGACCCAACGGAACGACAGATCTTAGAGGGGAATCGTGAAGCGTTGCAAGCCATCCCCGGTTTACAATTGTTTGAAAGGGAGATGCCCAAAGAGGATGTCCCCCTGGGATTAAATAAGATCTGGGGGGAAGTTGGAGCTCTGGACGGGGTGATCACCCATGTTCCCAAAGCTACGGGGGCAGTGCTCCTTTCCCTTGAGGGTCAGCCCTTTCGACCCGTTACGATAGGAATTGGAGCAGGCAAAGAAGCCGCCCAGTTGATTGCCGGCGGTCACCACCGGGCCGAAGTGGATTTGGAGCCGGAAACCATGGCCGGCTATGCTTTGGAAGCCGCACTTCACTTGGCGCAAACCGGTGAATGGGAATTTGATGATTGGGTGGATAACGGTGCTTATCAAATTCCGGTCCAATATGTTCCCAGCCGGGTGATTACCAGGGAAAACCTGGATTTGCTCCAGGACCGCCATGGTAAGATCGAGCCTAAAAGACCGGATGACCATTCTTCCGGCGGAGCCTGGCAGGAAAACAGCGATGAACAAGGCGGACAGGAGCAAAACAGGGACTCACAAGGCGCCAAAATCAAAGTGAAATTGAAAGACGGGCAACAACTGGAGTTTCAAGTGCCGGGAGAAATTGAGGGAGTAGAAATCCAAGGCGAAAAACAGGATGCCGGGCAGCAGGATGATGGCAAGCAAGGAGGACAACAGGGCCAAGATGAGCAGGGGGGCGGACAACAAAAGTAACCGGTAAAGCAAATGAAGGGTCCGGCAGGGCCCTTCATTTAAATAACTCATCTCAGTAGATTGAATTGTTTGGGATTGTCAACAAAGGCCTGATAAAGATTCTTATAACCTATTTCAATAGGCTGATTCAGATTGGGAGCGCAAACCAACTCCAGGCCTACTGATTGAATGTAATGAGGGTTTTTCACAAAATCGGCTTTATCATTCTCTGTTAAAATATAATAGTAGGCTGCCCCGTGTTTGTCTGCAAAAGGTTCATAGAGAGGAGACAAATTGTTGGAAACCAAATTGGCGGTCACCAGGGGTTCCTCACCCGGATTAATGGTAACATGCCCAAAACCGGGAGGAATGAAGACCAAGTCCCCCTTTTGGGCAGCAATTACCATTACCTGATCCGGCTCACCGCTCCGGTTATTTTTTTGCAGCAGGAACAGAGCTTCCCCGTCCAAAACTTCGTAGTATTCCGTGTAAGTTTCATTACTGTTGGGTTTAAGGGAATGAAAATGACCCACGGTCTTGTAATATTCCTGGCCAATCCGGCCGGGCAGGATCACGGTCAAATCATAGCGAAGATTGGTTTCCTCAAAGAGCGGCCGGTGCTCCTCTTTACAAACTCCCCGGTAGATGTAGTAAAGGGGACAATTGTCAAAATGCTCAGGTCTATGGTAAAGAACTTTGAGGACATCTTCTACATAACGTATATCTGGCTCTTGGTGGATAATGTCATCAGCAAAGGTTAAGAAACCATTTTCCGTGACATTAATCTCATTTCCAATATACATCAGCCAGCCTCCTTGGCAATTTTTCTCTGGCTCCTATTATAACCGATTGGGGTGTCCATGGAAAGACCGGGGAAAAAAACTGCCAGCTTCTGAAGGGAAGCTGGCGTGTTCATCAGACTTGGGTCATAGGCTTGCCGCAGCAATTTCCTGGGGCTCGCTGAGTTGTTCCGCAGGATTTGCAAACATAATTACCTTGACTGATCATCGAATTTCCACAGCATGTGTCAGGTAGCCTGGCGGTTCTGCCGCAGTCCTTACAAATGAAAGCCAATCCTTTCACCTCCCCGGGCGGGAAAGAAGAACTTTTTCTAAAATATAGTATTTCCGGAAAGAAATCTCCTTATTCCCGCTTTCCGGGGCCATACATTTCCAATATAACCCGGGTTATTATCTCCTTCTCCTGCTCATCGAAAAAGCGTTTGACGGTAAATTCCACCACCGTGGTAATCAGCCCGTTGGGCATTTGGTAAATTTCCGATTTGACCACTTTCCCAATCCCAATGGCTACTTCGCTTTTATTGACAATGATCACTTCCATGCCCACCGGATGGGATAGCTTCATACCTTCTCTGGTATAACCCAAAATAATATTGCCGCTGGACCTTTTCCAGAGGATCCGTCCCGTTTCCTCTTCTTCATACTGCTGGCCCGGCTCTTCCGGCAGTTGATCTACCGGCAGGCGCAACAGCCAGGTAAATTCATATTTATAACCCATGATCGTCACCTCTGTTATATTATTCTGACAGATACTACTCAGTATTCGTCATTCCCAAAAAAATTCCTTTTCCTCATTGGAGCAGTCTTCTCCTCTTTTCAAGCACATATAGTTTAATTGGAGCTTATAAAGAGGTGATTGCATGATTTTTTGGGAACGTTACCAGGAGGTTTGCCAAAGGGAGAGGGATTTATACTGGCAAGGCAGCTTCAATGATTACTTGGAAATGGTCCGGGCCGATCCCCGGATTGCCCGCAGGGCCCATGCCCGGCTCTACGATATGATTTGTGCTGCCGGGATTGAGGAGACACCCAAGGGTAAAGTTTATAAGTTGTTTCAGGACCATTTGTTTGGAATGAACCAGGTCTTGGAGCGGATTGTGGAAGATTATTTCCACCCGGCAGCCCTGGGCTTGGAAGTGAGGAAAAGAATCTTACTGCTTATGGGACCGGTCAGTGGAGGAAAATCCACCCTGGTGACCCTGTTAAAGAGAGGTTTGGAAGCTTACAGCAGGACTCCGGAAGGTGCCTTGTACGGGATCAAAGGCTGTCCCATGCAGGAGGAACCATTGCATTTGGTACCTGCGGAGCTGCGCCGGGATTTGGCCCGGGAATTGGGAGTGGTCATAGAAGGGGAGCTTTGTCCTTTATGTCGCCATCGTTTGATTCATGAGTATGAGGGTCGGATTGAGCGGGTGCCGGTGGAAAGAATCCTCATTTCGGAAACTGAGCGGGTAGGTATCGGCACCTTCAGTCCCTCAGACCCCAAGTCCCAGGACATTGCGGAATTGGTAGGCAGCCTTGATTTCGCCAAACTGGAACAGTATGGCTCTGAATCAGACCCAAGGGCCTATCGCTTCGACGGGGAGATTAACCGGGCCAATCGGGGTTTGCTGGAATTCCAGGAATTGCTGAAATGCGATCAAAAATTTCTTTACCATTTGCTCAGCCTGACCCAGGAAGGGAATTTTAAAACCGGGCGCTATGCTTTGATTTCCGCCGATGAGGTGCTCATTGCTCATACTAATGCCCAGGAGTATCGCTCTTTTATTGCTGCCGGAGCCAACGAAGGATTGAAGTCAAGGTTATTGGTGGTGAAAGTCCCCTATACTTTGGAAGTTTCAGAGGAGGAGAAAATCTACAGGAAGAGCTTAAGGGGAATCAACTTCCAGGTGCATCTGGCTCCTTTCGCCCTGCAGGCAGCCGCTTTGTTTGCGGTCCTGACCAGGGTCAAGGCCGGGGAGCGGAATACTCAGGAACTGCTGGCCGAGGTGAAAGCCCAGGAGCAACCCGAGCCTGCCGGTGAAGATCCGGACCGGGGAATGACCGGGGTGGATCCCCGTTTCATTCAGGAACGTTTGAGCAGTGTGATTGCCCGGTCAAAGGGAGGATGTGTGACCGCCGTTCGGGTGATCGATTCCTTACGCACCGGTATCATGGATGATCCCGGTTTTACTCCGGAGACAAAGAAAAGGT
>JAAZDD010000108.1 GCA_012512955.1 Clostridia bacterium | reverse complement strand
GAGGTCACCGGCTACCCTGTGGGAGGAGTTTGCCCATTTGGCCTGGAAAATATTCCGGTCTACCTGGACGTATCCCTGCAGCAATTTGATTACGTCTACCCGGCGGCCGGTTCCCCCAATTCGGCCACCAAAATAACGCCCCAGGAACTGGCGGAAGTGACCGGAGGCGCTTGGGTGGATGTCTGCAAGTAGCAAACCCGGAAAAATTAAAGGGACAGCTCTTCCCGCTGTCCCTTTTTCATGGGCGAAAATCTTAAGTTAATCCTCAAACAGCCCGCTCCGGTGGACCTTTAAAAAGTTCTTGCAATGGGGGTCAAGTCCCAACAGGGCTTGGGATGAATAGATGAGCCGCATACTCTCTTTATCCAAGGGATTCAAAATGTAGGAATCCATCCCGAAGGTCATGGTATTGATGGTGAAAGCCCTGTTCAAATACTTCCGGTTGGGTAATCCATAGGATACGTTGCTTAACCCGCAGATCATATGCACTTCCGGATATTTTTCCTTAATATAGTTGATGGTTTGCAACACTTCCTGGCCGGCCATGTGTCCTGTGCTGATGGGCTTGATCAGGGGATCCAGGTAGATGTCATGAGCGGGAATACCGTTGTCCAGCAGCCGGGGCAGCAGGTCTTCCACAACTTTGATCCTGTCTTCGGCAGTTTCCGGCATCCCTGCATCACTCATTAACAAGGCGACAACCTTACTTTGATACTCTTTGACCAGGGGCAAAACATTATTAAATCTCTCTTTTTCCGCCGTAATGGAGTTAACCATGGGCTGGCCGTTCTTGTGTAATTCTAACCCTACTTTGAGTGCCTTGTGGTTCGGGCTGTCAATACAAAGGGGAGTGTCAGTAATCACTTCCTGAATCGTATTGACCAACCAGGCCATGGTTTCCTCTTCATCATTGACCCTGGTACCACAGTTCACGTCAATATAATGGGCACCGGCCTTTTCCTGATCAAGGGCGATTTTCTGGATATAAGCCGCGTCCCTGATCTCCACGGCTTCCTTAATAGCTTTCCGACTGGTGTTAATCAGTTCTCCAACGATCATAATTCCCATTGATTTTTATACCCCCTTTTACTGACCCAATTGAAAAATTGGGCTCCCATTGATTAGGAGCCCGCATTTTGAGGAGCCATTGTTGCTAAAGATAAGGCTTCCACAATTATTTTGTCCAGTAGACCTTATCAAGAGGCATTCCTAATTCAATTAGCTCATCTCTGACACGGTTGTACAGTGCTTCATATTCAGGTGTAGGTCTCATGTTTTCCAAGTCGAAGCATTCTCTTACGCTGTAGCCCTTGTCGGGATTGGCCAATTTGTCTTCGTATTTGGGCAGGATCTTCTTGGCAATTTCATTGGCGTGTTTTCTGGTCATTCCCGCACAGGACTTGAACACTTCACCGCACCACCAAGCCTCCATGGGAGTCAGGTAGTCTGTATATCTGCCACCGGCTGACCTGGGCTGGGTGGTCTTGCTGGAGCCGGAGACACAGTGGTTCATTAAACCTACTGCAGCCTCATACAAGAACATTTCCGTGCACGGTCCGGCTGTCTCGTTGACGATCTTGTTACGCATAATGTTGGTGTTCCTGCTGACGGCCTGGATGGCCACACTGTTGGCCCAAACAGCTTTGCGGCCGCAGTTGCCGAACAATTGCAAGTCATAGACATAGGAGCTCACATAGGTGGCCTGCAAGATCACCGGAAGCAGTAAATCAGTAGCAATATTGGCCAGGATTGCTCCCTCAGCAGGACCGGCATAACCGCCAATGTAGGAGAAACCGCCTGCTCTGATGTTGTGACCGCAGTTGATACCCATGATGATCCTGTGGAAGTTGCTCATGGAGGTCTTCAGTTCAACAGGACACAAGGACATGGTGTTGTTGCCTTCGCCAGGGAAGAATGCCGCCCCACCCAGGTGGCCGTAGTGGGTAACAGCGCCGGCAATACCGGTATGCCCAATTCCTTCCCTTTCCGCCCTGATGGTGGCCTGTCTTCTCAGTTCTGTTTCATATCTTCCCATCAAAGTTTCATAAGGTGTACCGGACCTGACCTCTTTACCGTAGACAGTTGCCAAGGTAGGACCGTGCAAAACGTCCACCAGCTTGGGATACTTGATGAGACCTTCAGTAATGGGAACGTATAATTCTTCAGACACAACGATACCGAGTGAAGCACAGACAATGGGTTCAATCTCAGATTCCGGCTTACGCGGTCTCATAATGACCTGATCTTTTCCTCTACCGAACTTAACTTCTTCCGGATATTCCCTTAAACTTTCCTGCAGTTCTTTTTCGGTTACTTTAATAATCCGTTCCGTGTCAGTGCAAAGCAAACCCATTTCCAAAGCCAATTCATATCCGGCTTTGAAGAAGGCATCGGCCAAATCATCATCACAGTTGATGGGATTGTCCAAGTCCATGGTATTTTCCAGCCGGTGTTCTTTCAGCTTAGCTTTAATGGTTCTGGGAATAATTTTGGTATCCCATTCTTTCACGGAACAGACCGGACCTGTATAGGCCTTTTCCAAGCTGTTCATGATTCTTTGGATCCTGATTGACATATAGCTTTCCTCTCCTTAGCAGTTTTTAATCTCCTTAAATTTGGGCCAGGTCAACAATCTCAGTTTTTGCTCCCGGTGCACTGCCGGATTTCACCAGTCGTTTGCACAACTCCACCGCATCGGTGGCATTTCTGCCGTAACCGTCGGCACCGATTTTTTCTGCCCAATCAGGTGTTACCGGTCCGCCGCCAACGACGCAGAAAAACTTGTCCCGCAGTCCTACGTCTTTCAAATAATCCACAATGTCTTTTTGATAGGGCATGGAGGTGGTCAACAGGGTTGAGGAAGCAATGATGGATGCCCCTACTTCTTTGGCCTTGTCAATAAAGGCCTTGGGCTCCACATCCACGCCTAAATCGTAGACTTCAAATCCGTTTACTGATAACAATGCGGAAACAACGTTCTTCCCGATGTCATGCAAGTCCCCTTTAACCTGACCGATGACAACCTTGCCCAGTCTTTCCGAGGCACCTTCATCGCCGATCTTATCCAAAACAAGTGCCAGAAGCTCTGTCATGGCATCCCCGGCCAACATCAGTTCAGGCAGGAAAGCGGTTCCTTCACTGAATCTTTGGCTAACCAGCTGCAATCCTTTAGTGCCACCCTCTTCCATAATTTCCAGGGGCGGTATACCTGCATCCAATCCCTCTTTAACAATGACAACAGCCTCTTCAACTTCTCCTTCAGCTATGGCATTACTGAGTCTTTCAAACAACTGGTCCTTCATCTGCTTGTGCCTCCTTATTTTAAAACTTGGCCTCTATAATTCTAATCTTGATTAAATTAAGCCTTTGATAACTTTTACAAAATGGAGCATTTTTCAGACAACTTTCCCGGGATGTTTTGTGACATTATACAATCAAAAGGCTATCCATAATCTTGCAGGACCCTGCCTCGCCCAATTGTTTCGCAATCCTTTCAGTCCTTAAATTAGGTTTTTGAAACATTTTAGCTTTCCCTTACTATGTTTTATCAATAAACCTCTTTGATCTGGGCCCGAGCTTGCAACACTGCCTAAATACTGCCCCAAACACCTTACCCAACAACAAAGCCGCCGGCACCTGTCTAATAACAGGTACCGGCGGCCGGTTGATGATTTCCGTTCTGTCGTCCCTTACCTTCCGGCGGCTATTTCCCATAAATAAAGGGAAGCGACGGTGCCATAAGGGGAATAACGCCGCCTGTATTGCTCAAACCGGGCTTTGTCCAATTCCCGGAGACCATAAAGAGCCATCATCCCTTTCCTGAGGGCCAGGTCATTCCAGCTGACTATATCGGGCCGCTGTAAAGCAAAAATCAACAGCATTTCGGCAGACCAACGACCCAATCCCTTTAATGAAGTAAGCTCTTTAATTACTTCTTCATCAGATAAGTGGGGCAACAGATCCAAATCCAACTGCCCATCCAGTATTGCCTCAGCTACTCCTTTGATGTAACCTGCTTTACGCATAGTGATACCGCATTGCTGGATCGTTGCCGGGTCGGCAAGGGCCACGGTCTCAGGTGTCAACTCCGGGAAACGCTCCAACAAACGGTTCCAAACCGTGTCCTTGGCCTTATTGGAGATCTGCTGCCCAACAATAGTACTGACTAAAGCCGTAAATAGATCCGGGATTACCGCTCTTTCAATCATGCCGATCCGGTCAATGGCTTCCCCCAGCTTTTCATCTCTTTCTTTCAGGTAGGCAACTTCTTTCTCACCGTAAGGGAAAATGTTCATGCCCAAACTACCCCCAACTTCAATTATTACAGAGTTAGGCTTGTTTATTTATGATACGGCTCCCCTTTTATAATCTTAAACGACCGGTAGAGCTGCTCCAGGAGAATGACCCTCATCAGTTGATGGGGAAAGGTCATGGGCGAAAAGGAAAGACGGAAGTCAGCCCGCTTCAGGATTTGTTCTGACAAACCTAACGATCCTCCGATGATGAAAGCCAGATGGCTGTGGCCTTGAACTCCCAGCTTGCCAATCCTGGCAGCCAATTCTTCAGAAGACAACATGCGCCCGTTAATATCCAAAGCAATCACATACATATCTTCCTTCAGGTGGGACAGGATACCGGTGCCTTCTGCGGTTTTCGCTTGTTCCTTTTCCTTGTCACTCAGGTTTTCGGGGGCCTTAACATCAGGTACTTCCACAATCGCTAATTTACAGTACCTTCCCAAACGCTTTTGGTATTCCTCAACAGCCTGAACCAGGTAGTTTTCTTTTATTTTTCCCACACCGATAACAGTAACCTGCACTAAGCTCCCTCCTCAGCTGGAACCCGCCGTTATCAGAGACTTAGCAAAAAAGGTACCACTAAAGGCACCAGTAAAGAGACAATGGCACCGTTAATAAGGGCAATGGCAGCCACCCCGGAGCCCAAGGTCCGTGTAATCACCGGCAAAGTGGTATCCATGGTGGTGGCTCCCCCGGGAGCCATGACGGCCAAACTCCCTTTCAGTTTGGATCCGAGAACAGGAATAATGAAAAAAGATAACAATTCCCGGAAGAAGTTTGTCAAAAAAGCGATGGTACCAGCTT
>JAAZDD010000107.1 GCA_012512955.1 Clostridia bacterium | reverse complement strand
GCTTTGCTCTCCTGAACCGCCTTTATTTCCCAACATTCCCAGTAGATCACCTGCATTCATGCCTTGACTTTTCAGGAGTTCATTGACCGTTTCCATCAAAGCCTCTTTGTCCGGTTTATTTGGTGCAGGGGTTGCTTTTTTAACTTCGGCGGTGTTAACCGCTGCTTCTTGCTGGGCCAGGTTGAGGATGTTGACTAAGGCGTATAAACCAAACATGGCCATCATCTGATTAGTAGGCATATTCTCCTGCTGGGTTACTATGTTTAAAAAACTGGACATAGGATCCGCCCCGACATTTTTGCGAGTTTCCTCCAAGTCATTTACCTCCTCTCCCCCGGGGGGATTATTGTGGGTTTCAGGTGTTTCCTTCAAAGCTAGTATATTCCCGGTAGGGGGCAAGATTGCTTGTTTACCTCGAAAAAACTCAGAAAAATCCTTGGAATCCCCTTCCGCAGGGGCTAAGTAGGGTTTACCTCTGCTTCACCACCGTCCTTTGTTTTACTGTCGTTCAACAACAGCAATTCCGGCTCGGCGCCGCTACCCTGGAAATCCATGTTTTTGGGAGAATGGTGACTATAATCAGTGGACAGGACTAACAGGTAGAAAACCAGGAACAGGGAGAAGGGGTTATAACTACCGACAGCAGTGGTATCCGCCGTATCAACATCCCGGGGTACGGCTAGCATGTTTAACGTATTCATCGCTTTAATTCCCGCGGGACTTTGGATGAGCTCCGCCAGACTTTGGGTGGACCGGACAATCCTTTGTCCGGAGGGGCTTAGGAATGGAATGCTGCTATCTAACAGTTTCAGTATTTCCGGTCTAAGCTGCATGGGATCGCCTCCTTTTTTAAAATGCCTAATCCATTTTATGAAGCCGGTTGCCTCCCTGTGACTGCCTTCCTTTGGTGCATAAAACAGGTAAAATTCAATCAAACTATGACCACAAAGGGGGTAAAAAAAGTGCGACATTGGTTGCTGGGAAGTTTGGTTGTCATGGTGGCGGTGTTGGCCTTAAGCTGGCAGCTAACGGCCAAAGGGCCGGAAGAAACGGGAAATACTGTCCTCCCGGTTCAGACCGGTAGCGGAGTTGCTTTGAAGAATACCAATGAATTGCACCTGCTGGCAAGAGTGGTGGCCGCAGAAGCAGGAGGAGAGCCTTACGAAGGTCAGGTGGCGGTGGCCGCCGTTCTCCTCAACCGGGTGAAAAGTCCTTCCTTTCCTAATTCCCTGGCTGGGGTGATCTACCAGCCTTTGGCTTTTGAGAGTGTGATGAACGGCCTTATTTGGCGGGTCAGCGATTTGGCTACGGCGGAACGGGCCGCCAGGGCCGCTTTAAACGGTTGGGATCCCACCTATGGTGCCTTGTATTTCTGGAATCCTTCCAAGCCCGTCAGCCGGTGGATTTGGACCAGAAAGATTATCAGGCAGATTGGCGATCATGTTTTCGGCATTTAGGTTAATGGAGGTGTGTAAATGGGTCGTTGGTACGGGTGGCTGATTGCAGGCTTGCTGGCTGTAGCCGTCATCACTTTGGGCTTCGGCCAGTGGCGAAATCAACAACGGATGGCCAATGCTTTGGAGAGCGGCTATCAAAGGGACTTTTATACGGTGCTGGACCAGGTAGAGCAGCTGGAGGCCTTACTGGGCAAGGGTCTGGTCAGCGCTTCTTCCCGGCAGCAGGTGTTTTTGCTGACAGAAGTCTGGAGCAGGGCTAACACTGCTCAAAGCGCTTTAGGGCAGCTTCCTTTTACTGAACTGAACCTGTCCGCTAGCCGTAAATTTCTGGCCCAAATGGGTGACTATGCTTATTCCATGGCCAAAAGGGTGGCCGGGGGCCGGGAACTGGAACCGGAACACAAAGAACAATTGCAGCGGTTTTACCGGGAGGTACAGGAGTATGGCCGGGTTCTGCACCGGACGGAACAGGAACTTCACGCCCAGGGTTACCGGTGGGGAACGGCCGTGGCGGGAATGTCTCCACTGGGAAGGCAGGTGCCTAAAACCCAGGGGGCTGCTGCTCAATTGGACGGCTTAAAGGAAATGGACCAGCGTTTTGACGGTTTGCCCGTTTTGATTTATGACGGTCCCTATTCCGACCAGGTAGGAGCAACTGAGCCCAAAGGACTGGCCGGGGCGGCAAAAATCAGCGGGGCAGAAGCGGAAAAAAGGGCCGAGGAGTTTGTCAACCAAAGAGACGATGGCCATTATCGTGCCGTCAGAACCGCCGAGGTTGAAGGCAGCATATCCGCTTATGGAGTAACCTTGGACGGGAGGGAACGCCCCGGTATCGTAACGGTCGATGTCAGTATCCAAGGGGGCAAAATACTGTCATTTTTGAACAGCCGCCCCATAGAGGAAGCCAATCTTTCCGGGGAAGAAGCGGAAAGGAAAGCAGAAAGTTTCTTGGCAGACAGGGGTTTTGCAAACATGGAAAAAACTTATGCCATCACCGAAGGTAACTCCCGTTGGATTGTCTATGCAGCCAAGGAGGGTGACATCCGGTTATATCCGGACCAGGTGAAAGTGCAGGTAGCCTTGGATGACGGTGAAATCGTCGGTTTTGAAGGAATGATGTACTACCTGAACCATCACCGCCGAAATCTGCCTGAACCGGAGTTGACCCAAAAGGAAGCGGCTCAGAAACTGGCTGATCACCTGGAAGTTAAATCCGGCAGGTTGGCCCTCATTCCTTTGGCCGGGGGCCGGGAAGTGCTGACCTATGAATTTATCGTTGACTTTGAAGGGGAAACCTACTTGATTTATATCAATGCCCTCAACGGAGAAGAGGAGAATATTTTGAAGCTGGTTGAGTCTCCTCAGGGAGAATTGACCATTTAGGGGTATTTAATTACCCCTTTTTTATTTATTTTGAAGGAGTATAGTGAAAATTGTCGAAAAAACTATTAATGGAAAAATTTGAACCACGGATCAGGGCAAACCCGCCGAAAGGTGGGGACGCAAAGCCATGGGTCTAAGGCCGTTCAGGCTATGACTGCCAGGTTGCCACAGGTGGCAAACTGATGGCTCCCGTATTTTGGGAGCTATTTGTCTGCCCTAATAAATAACTAACAGCTCTGCGGGAGGGTGGTAGAACTCATGTTTAACAACCTGAAAATTTTCGGGAAAATACTGTTGCTGGCATTGGTGTTGCTGGCTTTTCTGGGGGGTGTCGGAGTCTATTCTCTTAATACCTTAAACT
Source organism: Clostridia bacterium (assembly GCA_012512955.1). Lineage (GTDB taxonomy): Bacteria > Bacillota > DULZ01 > DULZ01 > DULZ01 > JAAZDD01. Next base: position 3,261 of record JAAZDD010000107.1, on the reverse strand, counting down.
CCTTGGAAAAAAGAACGGAAATCATGTTTCAGCAAGAATTGGAAACACAGCAATTGGTAGCCGAAATTGAAAAGACCGTCATCGAAACCAGTTTGAGTGTCCTGGAACATATTACCGCTATCGATCCCACGCGCAAGTCCCTCTTTGCCCAGAACTATGAAGAACAGGTGAGCTATACCGGCCAGTTGCTGGAGCAGTTGAAAGAGCGTTACTCATCCGAAGATGAGATTGCAAAACTGGAGATGTTTGAAACAGCTTATGATGATTACCTGAACAGCCTGCAGATTGCTTTTAGTCATAGTGAGGCCCGGAATCGGGACAGTGCCCAAATGTATTACTTGGCTGCCTTCAGCAAAAAAGGGATGACCCATTTGGCACTAGGAGAGCTGACCAAACTCAGTCAGGAAAAAACTCAAATGCTGAGAGCGGAGAATCAGAAACTCAACGCCCGGATGCGTAATAACACCCTGATGGTATTGGTGGTTGCTTTACTGGTTTCCGGTGTTTTGGCCTATTCTATCGGCGGCAGTATCAGCCGCAGGGTAAAAGCTTTGGAGAGGAGCACCCGGCAAGGAGCCGAAGGTGACCTAACCATGTCCTTGGCGGTGACCGGCAACGATGAGTTGGGTTCCCTGGCTACTTCTTTCAACAGGATGATTTTAAATTTGCGACAGGTAATTGAGCAAGTGAGACAGGGTGCTACGGAAAGTGCAAGGGTGTCCGAAGAACTGCGGCTGAGTGTTCAGGAAACCTCCCGTGCGGTAGAACAGGTTAACAACGCCATCCAGGATGTGGCTGCCGGTGCCAATGAACAGGCTACCGGAGCCCAGCAGGCGGCGGAAATGGTGAACCAAATCTTTACGGAAGTGGAAGCGAACAGCCAAAGAATAAATCAGCTGAATCAAAATGCAGAACAAGTCCTCAGCTTAATTGAGGACGGATTGCGGCAATTGGATAACCAAAACCGGCGAATGCGGGACAATGCAGAGGCAACCCAGAAAGCAGCTTCAGCAGTCAATGACTTGAACAATATGGTTCAGGAAATTAGGAAGATGCTGGATACCATTTCCGAATTTGCCGACCAGACCAATCTGTTGTCTCTGAATGCGGCCATTGAAGCAGCCCGTGCCGGGGAGCACGGAAGAGGTTTTGCCGTAGTTGCCGAAGAAGTACGAAAGCTGGCCGAGGGCTCAGCGAAAGCGGCCGGGGAAATCGGACGTATTGTGGAACAAGTGCTGGTGGGAGCTAAAGATGCCGTGGCGGAGATGGAAGGGGCTCAACTCACCATCAATGCGCAAGCGGAAGCAGTCAGTCGCACCGATGTTGTTTTCCGGCAGATGTCCGGCAGTATAAAAGAAGTGGTCGGCAGTATTGAAGGGGTTGCCCAGGCGGAAGGAAAGATAGTGGAGAAAACCCAAAACATTACGGAGGTCATTAACCGGATTTCCGCCGTTGCGCAGGAAGCTGCCGCTGCCGCCGAAGAAGTATCTGCTTCCAGTGAACAGCAGGCTGCCGCTATGGAGGAATTGAACGGGGTGGCAGAGACCTTGGCCCACATGGGGCAAAATCTACTGGAGGTAATTGGCCGGTTCAAGGTGGAAAGCAGCCAAACACAAGAGAAGTAGGCAGTAAAAAAGGAGTAGACCATCTTGGGCTGCTCCTTTTTTACACACAATGGAGGGGGTTAACCGAAAACCAAATCCACTTCCAGCAGATCGGTAACATTTTGAATCCGGTTGACTACTGAGGCACTGTCAGATCCGGCGAATAACAGTCCTACGGCATAACCTTCCTGATCCAGCACCAGAGAGCCGCTGTCACCGGGGGAAGCCATGGGTCCGGTGACAATCTGGTCTTCAAAGAGGACGGATTCCTGGGAACTCAAGGCCACTCGCATCATGGTGGAAACAACTTTTACCTCAGCGGAGTTAAAGCCGCTGGAACGCCCGCTTTTGACCAGCTTCATCCCTACCTGGGCTTCCCGTATCCCTTTGACAGGTCCTATGTCCATTATTTCCGGGGTGATCAGCTCCGGTTTCAGGGGCCGGGCTACGGCAGCGTCCACCAAATTGCCCTGGGGGTTTTGACGTTGGAGCATCATCCGGTAATTGGGCCTGATAGCATGAAGGCAACGGTTAGCAAACTTCTCCACCGAGGCTGCTTGGGGACAACCGGAAGTGCCGAATTCCCGGGAAAGGGGGATGAAACGATGTAAGTGGCCAATGAGATGCTCCTTTTTGCCTCCATCATGAGGCCCCGGCTGCAAAATAGGGTCTCCAATCTTTGCCCTGCCGTCCCGGCCGTCGGTGCTGTTAGCCAGGACGTGATTATTGGATAAGATTAAAAGCTCCTTGGTCCGGCGATCCTGCACAACCGCCCCAAAAGTACCGGCAGATATTTGATAATGGCCGATACTGACTCCGGGAGGAGCAGGGCGCAGGAATTCGGTTCTGCTTAAAAACCGGATATCTCCTACTTCAATCACATCAGTGGAAAAGGTACCCAGTTTCTGGGGTACTAGTTCGGACCGGGTAAGTTCTTGACGGGGTACTTTCTTTGAAACCAGCACTACCACGGAGAGATCCTGGGTAGATTCTCCCCGGGTCATTTTCCACCCTTTACCACCCCCCACCACGTTGGGCAAATCCAACAATTGGACGGAATTGCGTTTTAACACTTTTGTAAAAACATCCATCCGGGTTGGTCTCCTTTCTCTTTACAGTTAAGCCAAAACTTGATATATATTTATTCGGAGGAAGGAGAAAAGGTGAAGAATACTTCCTGGCCGGCTACGTCTCGTGTTTTGGCGATTCCCTGGTTAATGGCCCGTTTTAACAGGGTTTCCAAACGATTTTTCTGAAGTTCAGGGATTCCTTCCATATTGACGGTTACGTCCAATACTTCCTGCAAGCCATTCATGACCAGGATGATTTCCCCATCTCCGGCGGTTACCTGAAGTTTTTTGGAAGCCAGTTCCATTTTGAGTTCGTCTATTCTTTCCCTCAGTTTTAGTGCCTGGTCAAACAGATTTCCAAAATTTTGGTCCATCAGCGTACCTCCTTGATAATTGAGCAGATGCTAATCTTTACAATTGTATGCTGGGCTGCCGGTTAAAGTGCTAGTCCCAGGATTTTGAAGATCTGGAATACAGTTGAACTTGGAAAGAGATTGCGAAATTAGCCATAGTTAGAAAATTTTAGTAAAAATTACAAGGATTTTTCCAAATTGTGTCGAAACTACTATATATAGGTGGGACAAGTC
>JAAZDD010000106.1 GCA_012512955.1 Clostridia bacterium | reverse complement strand
GGCAAAAGCCAGGCCCCCCAACCCAAGTCCTGCCAGGAAACCGATCACATCGAAATCCCATTCCCCGGCCACAAAGGTAAATCCTAAGAATACGAATAACACCCTTACTGCCTTGGTTATAAAAGGAACCAACAGCTTATCCACTTCAATCCCAAACCACTTGGTCAGACCGGAGCCGTCAATGTGATAACTGCCTGCCAGGTTGTAAAAACCGTAGGTGACAAGGATTACCACCGCTGAACGGAATAGTTTGATCACGGTGAGATTCTGTGCCTGGTTTAAAGGGAGATAAGTCAGGGCCAGGTAAGCCCCCAGGACCACGAAAAACAATTGCAGGGGCTTTTGAAAAGCACTTACCAGTTGATCATCAAAATCCGTGGCCGTATTCTGGGTGAGCCGGGCAAGGACTTTAATAATCCTTAGAGCCAAAAAACGTTGGAGAAACAGGAACAGGAGAAAAATAACCAGGGCCACACCAATTTGCTCCCACAGCGCCGCACCGGTGCCGAAGTACCGGGCCAAGAAATCAGCAGGTGAAAATTGTCCGGGCATAATCAACCTCCTCAGCTTGCCTTCCCGTTCATTATACCAAAAAGTTACCACTTAAAGTAAATCATACTGCCGCAATTTCTCATACAGCCAGGAACGGCTGATTCCCAGTGCCTTAGCCGCCTGCGACTTGTTCCCCCCGCATTTTCTCAAGACCTGGAGCACTGTCTCCCGGTCCAAAGGGCCTTTCCGGGGAAAGGCCGTTTTTACCCCGGCAGCCGCCGACCCGGCAGGCAAATTCCCTTCCTGTAAATAATAAGGCAAATCTTCCAGTTCCAAAACCGGCCCGGAGGCATAATTTACCGCTCTTTCCATCACATTCCTCAGTTCCCGCACATTCCCCGGCCAGGAATGGGCCAGGAGGGCATTCCTGGCCTCAGGAGCAATTTCCTCGATCCGCATGCCAAAAGCTTCATTATAGTTTTCCAAGAATAAATAAGCCAGGGGAAGAATATCTTCCGGTCTTTCCCGTAAAGGCACCAATTGAAAATTAATGACATTAAGGCGGTAGTAAAGATCCCGGCGGAACTCACCTGCTTCCACTTTGCGCCACAAGTCCTGATTGGTGGCGGTGATGATCCGCACATCCACCTGGACGGACTTGGTGCCTCCCACAGGCGTTACCGATTGATCCTCCAGAAACCTGAGCAATTTGGCCTGCAGGTTGTAAGGCATGTCCCCTATTTCATCCAAAAACAGGGTGCCGCCGTTGGCCAGGAGAAACTTGCCCGGCTTACCCTCCCGTTGCGCTCCTGTAAAGGCACCGGGTGCATAACCGAAAAGCTCAGATTCCGCCAGGGGTTCCGGGATGGCCGCACAATTGACCTGTACAAAGGGACCCTTCCGGCGGGGACTGGCATTGTGGATTGCTTCCGCGAACAATTCCTTACCGGTGCCGCTTTCCCCGGTGAGCATGACCGTAGAGGTGCTCCTGGCCACCATTTCCGCTTCCTCTTTAATTCTTTTCATCCTTTTGTTGACCGTGACGATCTGGTGAAAAGTGACCAGTTTCCGGGCTTCCTGGACTTTGGCCCGGTAATAATCCAGCTCCCGGTCCATTTCCGCCAGCTTTTCCGATAACTCCCGTACTTCCTCCAAGCGCTGGTAAGTAATTTTCCCTACGGCACCGATCACTCTACCATGCCGGACAATAGGGCTGCGGCTGACGATGCAAGGTTGGCCGTCAATCACCTGCACTTCATTGACCTCTCCCAGCCCGGTTTTTAAGGTTCTGGGCAGCCGGGAATTAGGCATCACTTCTTCAATGGGCCTGCCCAGCAGTTCCTCTTCCCGCTTGCGGAAAAACCGGCAGGCCGCTTCATTGACCAGGGAGATGCTTGCTTCTTCATTTACCAAAATAATGGCTTCATAGGCGATATTGAGGACTGCCGACAAGGTTTCGGAAAGACTCTTGGTTGTTTCCAGCTCAGAGGCTATCTGATCCAGCTCCGTTAAAGGTTGAAAGATGACGATGGCCCCCTGCACTTCTCCTTCCGCCACCAGGGGACTGATATTGCACATGACGGCGGCTCCGTTCCAGTGAGCCTTGAGGCCAATGAGCCACTGGGATTTGGCAATCACCGGCTCCAAATCTACCCCGGGAAATACAGAAGCGAAAGGTTTCCCGAGCACATCCCCATGGTCAAGATGCAATATTTTTGCCGCCGGTTGATTCAATAACTGTATCTTTGTCTCACCATCAACAACAATGACCCCGTTATGCATGGAATCATAGACGGTCTTCAGCTGCGCCGCCAACGCCTCCGTCTTCCGGAACAGGGACATGATCATATCCACTTTGGTAAAAATACCAACCACATTATTATCGCCGTCCACCACCACTCCCGTACCCACCGGGCTGGTTTTTACCATTTCCTCCAAGGTTTCATAGGGCGTATCGACCCTCACCGTTTCCACTCTTCGTTGATAGTGAGGAGTAATCCTCTCGTCAGGGGTGGCCCCGGCCAAAAAGGCATCCATTAAATTGGCTTTGGTGAAAATCCCCGCTAACCGTCCCTCTTCATCAATAACCGGCAACACGTCCAGTTTGGACCGGCGCAGTAATTTGACTGCTTCTTGCAAAGTAGCACCGGCCTTCAAAAGGGGTACATTGGGAGTCATGATATCCCCCAGCAGCATCTCCGTCTCCCCCCTCCTGTCATGATGTTCCATTATTTCGTTCCTGAGGGGCTCTTTTCCTGTTTTCACTTTTGGCGTTAAGAACAGCTGTGTTCCTTTTCTTAATAAAACAGTGGAGTCTTAACTCTCCTGCCGGACCGGCAACAAAAACAGACAGGAGGGTCTTTGCCCCCCTGCCCGTTAAATGATACCTTGTTTCTTTAACTCCTTGATCCGGTCCCGGCTTAATCCCAACTCCTTGATTAAGACCTCCTCCGTATCCGCCCCGTAACCAGGCGGGGGAGTATCGGGTCCTTCCGTTTCTTCCGTAAATTTCAGCGGTGGTCCAAGCACATCCACAGGACCGGCCTGGGGATGGGGCATGGGCCGGAACATTTGCCGGGCCGTCAATTGGGGATGGTTTTTGGCTTCCTCCAAAGTTAAAACCGGTTCGCAGCAAATATCCTTGTCTGCCAGCAAGGCCTCCCATTCCTCCCTGGTTTTTGACAGGAAGATGTTGACCACTTCCTCTTTCACCGCCGGATCCCGGGAAAACTGTTCCTTGATCAGGTCTTCCCTGCCGACGGCCCGGCAGAATCCTTCCCAAAACTTAGGTTCCAAAGCCCCCAGGGACAGATACTTGCCGTCTTTGGTCCGGTAAACATTGTAACAGACTTCGCCGCCCGTTAACAGCATCCGACCCCGCTCCATGGCTTCAGGCCCTTTTGCCCTTTGCTCCATTAACAGCATCGCCAGCCAGGAAAGAATCCCATCCAGCATGGAAACGTCAACATATTGACCCCGGCCTGTCTTTTGGCGGGAAATATAAGCAGCCAGAATGCCAATAACCGCCATTAAAGCTCCTCCCCCGATATCCCCCAGTTGCACCGGAGGGATGACCGGGTCTTCCTCAGGAGACTTCCCGGTCAAGCCCAGGATCCCTGCTAAAGCGATATAGTTAATGTCATGCCCGGCCCGCAGCCGGTAGGGGCCGTCCTGGCCGTAACCGGAAATGGAACACATGATGAGGCGGGGATTAACTTCCTTCAATCTCCCGTAGCCCAGACCCAGTCCCTCCATCACTCCCGGCCGGAAACCCTCAATGACCACATCATATTTTTTCACCAGGTCCAAAAAGAGCTCCTTGCCTGTTTCACTTTTCAAATTCAAAGTAATGCTCTTTTTATTGCGGTTCAACCCCCAAAAGAGACTGCTCTCCTTCGTTCCCGGAAAATGGGGCTGCATCCAACGCATGTAGTCTCCCTGCCAGGGATCTTCCACTTTCAGCACTTCCGCTCCCAGATCCCCTAAAAGCTGGGTGGCATATCCTCCCGGTAGCAGCCGGGTTAAATCCAAAACCCGCAATCCTTTCAGTAAGCCATACACCGGCTTCCACCTCCTTCCGGCAGCCTTAACCCATCAATCAAACAATGCCTATTTGGGCTGCATCCTGATGGCACCGTCCAGACGAATGTAACTGCCGTTGAGCATGGGGTTTTCCACAATACTCTGGACCATCAGGGCATATTCTTCCGGGTAACCCAAGCGTGGCGGGAAAGGAACCATGGCCCCAAGGGCCTTCTTGGCTTCCTCCGGCAGGCTGTCGAACATGGGGGTTTCAAAAATACCCGGTACGATAGTCATAACCCGGATCCCGTAAGCGGCGAATTCCCGGGCCAGGGGCAAAGTCATCCCGATGACACCGCCTTTGGAAGCACTGTAGGCAGCTTGCCCGATCTGTCCCTCAAAAGCGGCAATGGAGGCAGTGTTGATAATGACCCCCCGCTCTCCATGCTGGTTGGGTTCATTGTTGACCATGGCCGCAGCAGCCAGCCGGCAGACATTGAAAGTACCCAGCAGGTTCACTTGCAGCACCTTATGGAAACTGTTCAGGTCATGAATCCCTCTTTTGCTGAGGACCTTTTGGGCGATGGCAATTCCCGCACAGTTGACCGCCAGGTGGAGGCCTCCCAGTTCCTTAACGGCTAAATCCACCGCTCCCTGCACATCTGCTTCACTGGTGACGTCAGCTTTGGCAAACAAAACCGTATTGCCCAGATCAGCGATTAACTGCCGGGCCCTGTCTTCTGCCAAATCCACAATCACCGCTTTACCCCCAAGAGCCACCACTTTCCTGACCGTCGCTTCCCCTAAACCGGAAGCGCCTCCGGTAACCAGGGCAACCTTGTTTTTGAGATCCATTCCGTTATCCTCCTTTTCGTTATGTCGCTAATCTTCCGGCAACTGCTTTTTTCTTCAGAAACCCAACCTCCTGGCAATAATCAATTTCATCATTTCCGAAGACCCGGCGTAAATGGTATGAACCCTCACATCCCGGTAATGACGGGCAATGGGATATTCTTCACAGTAACCGTATCCGCCGTAAAGCTGCAGGCACTGGTAGGCTACCCGGTTGGCCATCTCCCCGATCCAGTACTTGGCCATGGAGACCTGGGTCACCACGTCCTTTCCGGCCAGATGGTCAGCAATAACCCTTTCTAAAAACACTTTGCCCAGTTCCACTTCCGTTGCCAACTCGGCAATTTTAAAGGCATTGTACTGGAACTTGCCGATGGGCTGCCCGAAGGCTTCCCTGGTTTTGGCATATTCCATGGCGTCGGCCAGCATCCGTTCCGCCATTCCCTGGGAGTATACGGCGGAAATG
>JAAZDD010000105.1 GCA_012512955.1 Clostridia bacterium | reverse complement strand
TTTCTGTTGGTCTTGATTCATGAAACAGCCCACCTGGCCGCTGCCGGGAAGGTCGGGATCAGAGCCCGGGAGGTGGAACTTTTTCCTTTTGGCGGGGTGGCCCGCATCGACGGTATGCTGGAAATCTCCCCCCGGACGGAGATCATCGTTTCCCTGGCCGGACCCTGCAGCAATTTTCTGCTCTGCCTGGCGGGCCTTTATTTTTGGCCTTATTTGTCCCAATGGCCACTTGGGGTCTTGTTTGTAGAGGCCAACCTGATGTTGGGAGTTTTTAATCTATTGCCCGCCTTGCCTTTAGATGGGGGACGGGTGGCCAGGTCCTTGTTAGCTAAAAGATGGGGGTTTTACCGGGCGACCCATGGGGTCCTGAAACTGAGCAAGTGGTTAGCGGTAGCGATGGGGATATGGGGGTTACAGGGGCTTGTGCTGGGAGCCGGTAACCTCCATACCCTTTTTATGGCTGTATTCCTGTACGGTGCCGTCCTCAGGGAGGAGGAGCACTTTCTTTACCTGTTTTTGCGTTATCTCCTGCGGAAAGGGGAAGAACTCAAGGCCAAAGGGGTGTTGCCGCTGAAACAGTTCATTACCACCAAGGGGGTTTCCTTAGGAGAACTGGTGCAGCAGTTTGGCCCCGGACACTACCACCTGGTGCTGGTGGTGGAACAAGGGGGCCGGGAGTTTACCACCCTGTCGGAGCACCAGATTGTGGAAGCACTGCTGAAGCATGGCAGATCATACCCGGTAGGCAAGCTGGTATCATGATGCAAAGGATTTAGGCTGTAGATGTAGAAGTTGTTCTTATCCTGGATAAACTAGATCCTAATTAGTGACCGGTAGCTGATAGGAGGAAATTATGCGGCAGTTAATTGAAAACCGGTTTTTGCCAAGGGTGCAAAAACCGGCAAGATATCTTGGCACCGAGTGGAATTCAGTACATAAGGACTGGGATACTGTTCCCCTCAAAATGGCTTTTGCTTTTCCCGATGTTTATGAAATTGGGATGTCCCATCTGGGAATGCAGATAATCTACGGGCTGGTCAATGAGCGGCCTGACGCTTTGCTGGAGCGGGTTTTTGCTCCCGGGGAAGATTTGGAGCGTTTGCTGAGGGAGCAGGAGGTACCCCTGTTTTCCCTAGAATCCTACCGTCCTTTAAAGGAATTTGATTTCATCGGCTTTACCCTTCAATATGAAATGAGTTTTACCAATATCCTCAATATGTTGGACCTGGCCCAGATTCCCCTCAGGGCCGGTGAACGGGATGACCGGTATCCTCTGATTCTGGGCGGGGGCCCCTGTGCCTCCAATCCGGAACCTTTGGCTCCTTTTTTTGATCTTTTTCTACTGGGGGATGCCGAGGAAGCCTTGCCGGAGTTACTGGAGCTGGCCGGGAAGAGGAAAGAGGAGCAAGGCCGCTTGGACAAGCAGGCGTTTTTAATGGAGGCAGCCCGGATTGAGGGGGTTTACGTACCGGCCTTCTATGACGTGGAGTACACCCCGGAAGGGCGGATTGCCGCCGTCACCCCTAATCGTCCCGGTATCCCCCACCGGGTCCGGCGCCGGGTGGTGGCGGACCTGGATCAGGCCTATTTTCCCACGAAACCAATCGTGCCCTTTATGGAGACGGTTCACGACCGGGCCATGTTGGAGGTACTCCGGGGTTGTACCCGGGGATGTCGCTTTTGCCAGGCGGGGATCTTGTACCGGCCCGTCCGGGAACGGGACGTAGAAACCCTGGCCCGGCAGGCAGAAGAGCTGCTCCGCAAAACGGGGTACGATGAAGTATCCTTGACCTCGTTAAGTACGGCCGATTATACTTGCCTGGAGCCTTTGATCAAGAAGCTGATGGACAAGTACCAGGAGGAGGGTGTGAGCGTATCCTTGCCTTCCTTGAGGGCCGATGCCTTTTCGGTCAACCTGGCCAAGGAATTGCAGCGGGGCCGGAAGTCAGGCTTGACTTTTGCTCCGGAAGCAGGCACCCAAAGGCTGAGGGATGTGATCAACAAAGGGGTGCAAGAAAAGGATTTACTGGAGGCAGTGACCGGTGCCTTTGAGGCGGGCTGGACCGGCATCAAGCTTTATTTTATACTGGGGTTGCCTACGGAAACCGATGAGGACCTGGCCGGGATTGCCCAACTGGCCCACCAGGTGCTGGCCATCGGGAGACGGATCAGCAAGGAACAAAAGAGGAAGAAGAAGGTGCGGGTTACCGTCAGTGTATCCACCTATGTGCCCAAAGCTCATACTCCTTTTCAATGGGAACCCCAGATCCCTTTGGAGGAGATTCGTCGCCGGCAGCAGTACCTGCAATCGATGCTCAGTAAAGGGATTACATATCAATATCACGATGCGGAGCTCAGTTTTTTGGAGGCAGTTTTTGCCAAGGGAGACAGGCGCTTGGCCATCGTCTTGGAAAGGGCCTGGCAAAAAGGCTGCAAATTTGACAGCTGGCGGGAGCATTTCAATTTCGCCAAATGGCTGGAGGCTTTTCAGGAAACGGGTATCGATCCCGGCTTCTATGCCAATGAAACATTGGGTTTGGAAACCGTCTTGCCCTGGGATCACCTGGATATGGGCGTCAGTAAAAGGTTTTTGCGGCGGGAACGGGAGCGGGCCATTGGAGGAAGCTTGACCCCTGACTGCCGGGAAGGACGCTGCACTGGTTGTGATGTTTGCCAGGGATTTGGGGTTGATCTGGTACTGAAAGGGGGTAAGGACTGATGCTGGTCCGGCTGGAATACAGCGTGGGCAAGGAAGTTCGCTACCTGTCCCACCTGGATTTTTTGCGTTTATTTATCAGGGCCCTACGGCGGGCCCGGTTGCCGGTGGCCTATTCCCAAGGCTTTAATCCCCATGCCAAGGTGGCTTTTGGTCCTCCGTTGCCGGTAGGCATTACCGGTAGCAGTGAGTATTTGGACGTGGAGTTTAACGAGGAACTGCCGGTAACCGAAATTATGGACCGGTTGGGACAAGTGCTGCCCCGGGGTGTCGTTATTAAACGGGGAAAGAAAATCGCAGGGAAGACACCATCGCTGATGGCGGTCATTGAGAGAGCCAGGTTTGAGGTAAGGATTCCCCTGGAAGACGGGCAAAGGGGAATCAATTGGGAAAAGGCTATTGGGAGTTTTATGGCAAGGACGGAGGTTGTAGTCACCAGGCATACCAAGGACGGTCCTCGTCCCAAAGAGATCCGGCAGGGAATTTACCGGCTGGAGGGGAAGGAAGAGGAGGGGACGGCGGTGTTTAACATGGAACTACAGGTGGGGAACCGGGGTTCAGTCCGTCCCGATGAGGTCATCCGGGGTCTAATTGAACTGGAAGGGATACCGTTGCTGCCGGAAGCCATGGAGATCCGGCGGACCGGGCTGTTCTTGCTGCAGGAGGGTAAGCCGGTGACTCCCCTGGAAATCCTCTAGAGGGTAGGAGTTGAACCAGCGTGGAAAGGATCATCGTGATTCAGGCGGGTTTTAGAGAAAAGAGCCTGGCGGTGCTGGAAGACAATAAAGTAGTGGAATTCCATATGGAAAGCCTGTACCGGGAAAGGCTGGTAGGCAATATTTATCTTGGACGGGTGGTAAACATGCTGCCGGGAATGCAGGCTGCGTTCGTGGATTTGGGCATTGGCCGCAATGCACTTCTCCATTGGGAGGATATCCACCTGCCTCCCCAGGGTAAACCACCGGTTTCATCAAGGAAAATAACCTCCGCCAGAGATCTGATTAAAGAAGGCCAGCAATTGCTGGTAGAGGTAGTGAAAGACGGGACCGGAGCAAAAGGACCCCGCATCACTACCAAAATATCCTTACCGGGCCGTTTTATCGTTTTGTTACCCCACCAGCAGCGCCTGTTTCTCTCCCGGCGCATCGAGGGTGAAGAAGCTCGGGAGCAGGTTAAAGAGCTGGCTTTACAGTTCAAAAGACCGGAAGACGGGGTCATTATCAGAACGGCTGCTCAAGAGGCCAGCCCTGCGGAACTGGAGGCTGATTTCCGTTCCCTGGAGGCCTTATGGGCAGAGATCCAAGCCAAAAGCAAAAAGGTGAAAGGTCCGGCACTGTTGCACCGGGATATGGATTTATTGCCCGCCCTCCTGCGGGATTTATTGTCTACCGATGTTGACAAAATTCTGGTTAACCGGCAGGAGACGAAAGAAGAGGTAATGAATCTGGTTGCCAGCTTGGCCCCCCATCTTAAGGGGAGAGTAGTTTATAAAGAAGGTGACCTGCTGGAACTGTTCAAAATTCCGTCTCAACTGGAGAAGGGACTGGGACGGAAAGTGTGGGTGGATTGCGGCGGGTACCTGGGCATCGACGCCGCAGAAGCCTTAACGGTGATTGATGTGAACACCGGCAGGTTTGTGGGCAGTACCAGTTTGGCCGATACGGCCCTCAAGGTGAATCTGGACGCGGCGGCGGAAATCGGCCGTCAACTGCGCCTCAGGAATATCGGCGGGATGGTGGTCGTTGATTTTGTGGATATGAATGAGGAAAGCCATTGGGAACAGGTGTTGGAGGAGTTAAGAAATCAAGCCAGGAAAGACCGGGTAAAAACCCAGATCCTGGGCCTGACTGCCCTGGGATTGGTGGAAATCAGCCGGAAAAAGATTAATAAAAGCTTGGGCAATTTGTGGTTGACCAACTGCCCTTATTGTAAAGGTACAGGAAAGGTGCTCAAACTTCAGGCCATGGCCGGACGAGTCAGGCAGAGGCTCTTTGCCCTGGCCAACCGGACGGCAGCCCCGGGAATTGTGGTAAATCTGAATGCCCAGGTGGCCTTAGAGCTACTTGACGGTACTTTACGGGAACTGGAAGCCAGGACCGGCAAAGAAATTGTGGTCATCGGCAGGAAAAACGCCCACCGGGAGGCGGTAGAGTTGGAGACCCTGTGTACCGTTGAAGGGATTAGCCAACACTTGCTCCCGTTGGAAACCGGTCAAATTATTCGCTGGAGAGGTTTAAAACCTACCGCTTGCAGTCAGACCAAGGTCCTTTTTTCCTTGTCCGGATCCAGGGTGGAAGTTCCGGCAGTAACCGGTGCTCAATGGCAAGAGGACCGGGAATATGCATTGCAAATTAAACGATTATCGGAAGAAGGAGCTGAGGGGCAGTTGTTGAGCTATTGAAAATGAAACTTACGAGGAGGGGCAATAGATGCAGAAACAGGATTTAGTACAATTGGCGCAAAAATTGGTCCAGATTAGGAGTGTTACCGGCCAGGAAAAGGAACTGGCCCAATTCATTAAAGACACCATGCTGGCCATGGGTTATGATGAAGCTGTCATTGACGAAGCGGGCAATGTAGTGGGCATGATCAAAGGACGAGGAGATTTCCGGATTCTTTTTGATGCCCATATCGATACGGTTGGGCCCGGGGCCGAGGCTGACTGGACCTATGATCCCTTTGGGGGGCAGGTTGAAGGGGGCCGGTTGTACGGCCGGGGAGCGGCGGATATGAAAGGAGCCCTGGCCGCCATGCTCTGTGCCGGCGCCCAATTGGTGTCTCAGAAAGACCGGCTGCCGTGCACTGTTTATATCAGCGGTACTGTCTCGGAGGAGATTGCGGAAGGACAATGTTTTGAATTGGTTCTAGACAGGGTACAACCTGACCTGGTAGTCATCGGGGAAGCTTCCGAATTGAATTTGAAAATAGGGCAGCGGGGCCGGGCGGAGATCCTGGTCACTGCCAAAGGAAAGTCGGCTCATTCTTCTAACCCCGAGTTGGCGGTTAATGCGGGAGAACACCTGGTTGATGCCATTTACGGGTTAAGGGACGTTAAACTGGGGCAGGATCCTTTGTTGGGGGAGGGTATCATGGTCTTGACCGATCTGATTTCCCGTCCTTATCCCGGCCAGTCGGTGATTCCCTACGAAGCCGCCTGTACTTATGACCGCCGGTTGCTGGTGGGTGAAACGGAAGAAGGGGTGCTGGGGGAACTGAGAGATTGCTTGGCCAAAGTGGCTGAAAAATCCCCCGGTCTGGATATAGATGTGCGGATTGCTGAAGAACGTCATATCACCTATACCGGCTATAGTTTCACCAATAAAAGATTTTACCCGGCCTGGAAACTGGCGGAGGACCATCCCTATGTCAGGCAGGCCTTGGCCGTCCTCCAGGCCGGCGGTCTTGACCCTCAAATTACCGCTTACCGGTTCTGTACCAACGGCAGTGCCAGTTGCGGCAAAAGATGGATACCTACCATTGGTTTTGGACCGGGACGGGAAAATGACGCACACATCGTCAATGAATCCATCAGTTTGGCAGACTTGGAAAAAGCAATGATAGGATACCGGGCACTGATGACATGTGCCTTTAACGCTAAAATATAAACAGGCAGGCTAGCCCCGGCCGCAATCACTTGCTGTAAAAGGGATTGCGGCCGGGGCTTTTTCGTGGATATGCGGGAAAACCGGAAAAATAGGCTATCCCGGAGGAATAGCCGGAATTAATGGTCAATTCTAAGGAAAAGCTAACGATTTTGTGATGCTAGAGGAGTGTACTAAAAGATGTCGAATGTTTGATTAGAGAGAAAAAACTGGTAAATCAGCTCAGGATGAAATAGGGAGGGTGTTATGGAGGGATGAAAAAAATTGAGAAACTGTTCCTTCTGAATGATCTGAAGGATCAGGATTACGCCCTGATTCAAGATGAGATTCAGTTCGAAGAGTATTCGGAAGGTACGATAATTTTAAAGCAAGGTCAGCAAGGACAAAAATTTTTTATGTTGGTTGAAGGCAGCGTGGAAGTCATCCTGGAAGGGGAAACGGAAGTTCGTCTTGCCACTTTAAAGGTTGGCGAGTTCTTCGGGGAAATGTCTTGTTTGACCGGAGAACCGGTCTCGGCAACCATCCGGGCCCTGGAAAAAGTAATCCTGTATACCTTGACCAAGGAAGGATTGCTGAAATTACTGGAGATGCATCCCAAGTTAATGAGAAGCATGTTGGACCAACTGTTGAAACGCATCTCCCAATCGAACATAAGGGTTCATCAGGAACACTTGAAAAGTACTGTACTGCTTCAATCTGCTTCTGACCAGGCCAAGAAGTACGGTAAAATTATTGCTCTCAGCGAGGGGATGAAAAGGGTACAGGCCCAGGTGGAAGCTCTGGCCGACGCTACCTGCCCTGTCTGGATTGAAGGTGAAATCGGTGTAGGGAAGGAATTTATCGCTCATCGTCTTCATTATGATAGCTGCAGGAAGAACGGACCTGTTCTGAAGGTGAGCGGGCTGGAGTTTACCTGGGAAGAATGGAGGAAAAAAAGAACGGCGGCAGCCGGGGGCACTCTTTTGTTATCCAAAGCGGATCAATTGCCTGCCGGTACCCTGAAGGAATTGTTGGATCAGACGGGAAGCGATCCCAGGGTGATCCTGATGGGTGGGGAGCCTCCTGCCGGATTGCCGGTGGAAATCATCAAAGTTCCGCCTTTAAGGGAAAGACGTGAAGACCTGTATGTCCTGATCAAAGAATTCTTGCGCCGGGAAGGTGTTGTTTCCCCCGAACAGGGTGTTTCCGGCTCCGCGGTCCGCAAACTGGCCGCCTATCCTTTCCTGGACGGCAATGTGGAAGAATTGTTCCAGGTATTGCACAAGGCGGTCATTTTGAGTGAGGGGGCGACCATTCAAGCAGAGCATATCCGCTTTGATCACCGGCGTCGCATTCATTCCCGTCCCCGAATTGGCTTGGCCCTCGGCGCCGGCGTTATCCGGGGTGTTGCCCATATCGGAGTCATCAAGGTGTTGGAGGAAGAAGGCATACCCATCGATCTGGTCACCGGAAGCAGTATCGGGTCACTGGTTGGCTTGCTGTATGCCTCCGGAATGAAGACTTCTACCATGGAAGAGCTGTTGCCCACTGTCTCCTGGCGGCAAATACTGTCTATTACCAGGCCGACCACAGGCTTAACGAGCAATGCCAAGCTGGGTAGATGGCTCAAAAGACTCATCGGGGACCCTAAAATTGAGGATTTGCCTATTCCCTTTGCCTGTGTGGCTACCGACGGGCAAACGGGTATGCCGGTGATTTTAAGGACAGGATCGGCCATTCAGGCGGTCAGGGCTTCTACCGCCATCCCGATGATTATGAAACCGGTTCATGACAATGGCAAATTCCTCTGGGACGGGGCCATGGCTCATAAAGTGCCTGTTCATTTGGCCAGGAGTATGGGTGCGGATATTGTGATTGGCGTTGATGTGGGACTGCCTACCTTTAAAAAAGGAACGATCAAGAATCTATACGATGCCCTGATGTTCCCCTTCGATATTTTGCAGGACAGTCTGGCTCAAGAGGAGATGGAATTGGCTGATGTCCTGTTGAAGCCCGTAGCCGACGCCAGCGGGTACAGTTTCAAGAATGTACCGATCTTTTTAAAAAAGGGAGAAGAAGAAACAAGAAAAGCACTTCCCTACATTCGCAAGGTTATTGCCGAAGTAGGAGAGGCGTAGTCCATCTTTTTAGTACCATGAGCGCCAACGCAGGAGTAGCACCAACTGGACAACCACGATGGTGAGGAGCAGCGTAAACAGCAGCAAATAGCACTCCAGTTGAGTGGTTTTCTGGATGAGCCAGATGCAGGCCAGGAGAATGTTGCTGGCCACAAAAGAAATGCTCTGCCCGTTATTGTAAATGGTCAAAAACAAAGTGTTATTTCTGAAATTGGAGATGTTGACGGCATATTGCCTGGTAGAGTTCAAAAACAAACCGTAAGCGTAGCCTAAGACTACCGAAATGAAGAGGAAATAGGTAAAGCTGCTTGATATTTTAAGCATCAGCAAAAGACCCATGGCGAAGGCGGTACCGGTGATCAGGGTTTGCAGTCTGGGCCGGAAATAGCGGTCCGGCTTCCTTGCGGCTTCCTCACCCTCCTTTAAGGGCTTTAACAGCACTACCCCCAAACAGGCGGCAAAACTGGTAATCATCAGGGCGATGCCGCTTTTGGTACTGTAATCGGAGAACCGGTAATAGTCGCTGGCAATATAGGTAACCATGGAAAGGAAAACGGAAACAACGGTAAAGAACAGTAACACATAGACCAGTGCCAGTTTTTCTTTTCCGGCCATGGGGGGTTGTTCCCGCTGGACAACCCTGATTTCTTCAGCCTTTTGTCCGGCCCGGATACTCTTGCTTAAGATTATTAGGGCAGGAATGCCCGTCAGCAGTGCCAGTAGGGTAACAGTAACCGTTCCCAAATAGCCGATGCCGCCGGCCGCAAAGAAGAGGGGCGAAATAATAAAGGAAAACATTTGAAAGACCAGGAGAGAACGAATGTGCAAGTTTATTGAAGCGGCATCGGCAGTCCTGGCATAGAAATTATCCAGGTAGTTGTGTAAGAAACTCATCAGAAAACAGCCAACCACATAGCACAGGGTATAAATAATAATACTCCCTGTATTCAGCAGGGACACAAAGGCAAAAAGATGCAGGAAAATCAATAACCCGACGCGACGGTAACTGCCGAAGCTTGGGCCTGTAAATACCTACGGGATACAAAGGCCCCGGTAATGCCGGTGATGGCGGCGGACAGGGTAGTGGTTACTCCTAAAAAGTAAGGCTCTGAATCCGAATCTTGTAGTCCGATGAGGCAGTAATAGACTAGCCTCCAGATTCCCGTAATAAGGTGCAACAGCAACAGTCCAACTGCCGGCCAGGAATTGAAACCTAAGGAATAGGCCATGAAGACCGGTATGATACAGAAGTTGAAACCGTCACAAAAGGAATCCAGTTGCAGGCCGAATTCCGAGGCGCAACGCATTTTCCGGGCAACCACGCCGTCCAGGGAATCAAGCAGTAAGGTCAGAGGGTAAATAAAAAGTGCGGTCCGCAAATTACCCTGGGCGACAAACATAAATGAAACGAAACCGCAAACTATGGCACTGGAGGAAATGATATTTGGCAGGTTAAAAAATTTTAACGGTGGAAAGGCCTTTTCTAACATCATGATGTGGTTCCCCCCCTAATTGTTTGTCATTAAACAACTGCTTTGTTGGGAATAAGAAGTCCGGCATTTTAACTCACTAATCCATTCTATTCTAATGGTTCGCCGGATAAAATACTATCACCCAAAAGGATGATTTTCGCTGGATTCCCGGTAACGTATCATATGGCTGCACAGTGTTTGTCAGCAACAAAATTTTGCATTAAAAGACGGCTTCCGGTATCTTGAACTGCTCCTTTTCAGCGGCCGTCTTTTGTTGTTCCCGGTTGGACTGCAGGCAACCCATGCCCTCTTGCAATAAAAATATCAAAAACTAAAAAACCTGTTGTAGCAAAATTCAGACATATCTATTGCAAAATTGCGATAACCGGCGGTTTGGCTCCGAGAGCAACGCAGCCCTGGACGGGATCAGGGAATCCCAGGGGATGGCATGGCTTTTGCTTATGTACTATAAAGAGCACCGTTTAGGCTACCATGGATCAAGGGGCGCGAAGGAATGGAATTCAAATATGATGTGAGGGATTTAAATTTATTGAAGGTTACAAAACCGCCAGGGAAATGGTTTATCCCATCAATGGGTCCGGAGATAAAACTGGGAATGTGTTTCGGGAAGGCAGGGTCATTTCTCCGCCGGTTTGGGTTTGTACGTGGTACCCAGGAGCTGGGTCAATGAAGACGGCACCTTGGGCCGGGACAATGACGTGATCACTTTGGGTATTGAGGACAAAATGGGTCTCCATGGTTCCGCATCAGGGGATACCAGTGTATCCTGGAGGTAAAAAGCCTTTTGTCCGGTGCTTTTATGCTTACCGAATTGATTAAAGCGGAGGACAGTACGGTATTGACTTGTCCGAAAGAAGCCTTAGGGGTTATGAATTAAAAGAAAGGAATGATGGGCTTGGTCAAGGATAGGGTTCAAAAGATTTGTGTTGTGGGTGCGGGAAACATGGGTCACCAGATTGCACTGGCGGCAGCTTTGGCCGGTTTCCGGGTGAGCTGTACCGATCTCAGCCAGGAGGCCTTGGATAAGGCGGCCGGTTTCGCCCGGACCTATTTGCCGGAAAGGGTGGCGAAAGGAAAACTCTCCCCGGAAGCGGCCAGGGAAACCCAGGACAGGCTCAGCTTTACGGCGGATCTGAGAGAAGGGGCCCGGGATGCGGATCTGGTAATCGAGGCGGTAGTGGAAAAACTGGCGGTCAAGCGGCAGGTATTTGCCCAACTGGATGAAATCTGCCCTCCTCATACCATTCTGGCTACCAACAGTTCCTATATTGTCAGTTCCAAAATCGCTGATGCAACCAGGCGACAGGCCCAGGTCTGCAACATGCACTTTTTCGTGCCCGCCCTGGTGATGAAGCTGGTGGAAGTGGTAAAGGGGCCCCATACCTCCCAGGAGACGGTGGAGACGGTGATGCAGGTGGCGGAACAAATGGGCAAAATTCCTGTGTTGCTGCAAAAAGAGATTTACGGCTTTTTGGTGAACCGGTTCGTGGCGGCCATTAAGAATGAGGCTTTATACCTCCATGATCTGGGCATTGCCTCCTATGAAGATATTGACAAAGCAGTGGTCCATGCTTTGGGTCACCCCATGGGGCCCTTTAAATTGATGGATTTGACCGGTATCGATTTGACTTACCATGTGGCCATGGAACGATACCGGGAAACCGGGGACCCCAAGCATAAGCCTTCACCGGTTATTGTGGAGAAATATGTCAAGAAAGAATGGGGACGGAAAACAGGCAAGGGATTTTATGATTACAGGGAAAGAGACAGCAAATAATCCCGCCAGAGAAAAAAGGAGGATTGTGATGAAAGTTGATGTGGTGATTGCCAGTGCCGCCAGGACTCCCATCGGCAAATTTGGCGGTTCCTTAAAAAATATAAGTTCCGGCCATTTGGGGACCCTGGTCATTCAGGAAGCGGTCCGGCGGGCAGGGATCGCTCCGGACCAGGTGGATGAAGTGATTCTGGGGGAAGTGCGCCAGAGTACCGAGTCCTCCAATGTGGCCCGTATCTCAGCTCTCCGGGCAGGCATCCCTGAAAGTTCACCCGCCTTTACGGTGAACCGGCTCTGTGCTTCCGGGATGCAGGCCATCGGGTCGGGCGTGCAGCAGATTGCTTTTGGCCATGGAGAAATTCTGGTGGTGGGCGGCGTGGAGAATATGAGCCGGTCACCCATTTACCTGCGTAACGCCCGGTTTGGGGAGGGTACCCCGGTTTTGGTTGATTCCAACCTGGAAAACGGGCAGCAGCCCATGGATATTTACGGCAGTCATTTAAGCATGGGAATGACGGCTGAAATTGTAGCTGAAAAATACGGGATCACCCGGGAAGAACAAGATGCTTTTGCCCTGGAGAGCCAGCAAAGAGCCAAGGTGGCTCTGGAAACAGGCAAGTTTAAGGAAGAGATTGTGCCGGTGGAAGTGAAGCAGAAGAAACAGACCTTTATTTTTGACACCGACGAGTTTCCCCGGCCGGACACCACCTTGGAGGGATTGAAGAAGTTAAAACCGGCTTTCAAGGCTGACGGTACCGTCACGGCGGGGAATGCCTGCGGCCGCAATGACGGGGCAGCCGCTTTGGTAATCATGTCCTTGGCCAAAGCCAGGGCGCTGGGCTTAAAGCCCTTGGCCAGGATTGTGGACTGGTCCCACGCAGGAGTATCTCCGGAAGTGATGGGGATCGGACCGGTCCTCGCCCTGGAAAAGCTGTGGGAGCGGACGGGGAAACGCCTGACGGATGTTGGCTTGTTTGAACTCAATGAAGCCTTTGCTGCCCAGTCCCTGGCGGTAATCCGGCTGGCCGGCCTCGATCCGGGGAAAGTAAATGTTAACGGCGGTGCCATTGCTTTAGGGCATCCCTTGGGGGCCACGGGAGCCCGGATTGTGGTCACTTTGCTCTACGAAATGATGCGCCGGCAGGAACAACTGGGAGTGGCCACCTTATGTGTCGGCGGGGGCCAGGGGATGGCGATGATGTTGGAACTGATGTAACCTGAGGAGGCTCATAAGGTGTACGATCTCAGGACCGGCCGATGGGGTGGTTTTGCCGGCCAGGACCCAGGAAGGGAACGATGCCAGGGGGATCAGTGCTTTTGTGGTGCCCGGCGATTACCCCGGCGTGGAAAGGAATTGAGCAAGTGACTATTCTTTCAGCTTTCTGAATAAAGTGGAGGGAGAGATTCCCAAGGCCTTGGCCCCTTTATGAGTGGAGCCGCATTCGGCAATGGTTTTCTTAATGACCGTTTTTTCGAAATCAGCTACCAGCTCCTGGGTTTTCATTAATTCCTGGCGTAATTCAGCGACTTCACTGAGATCACGAATGTTAATGACTATTTGGATTAGTTCACGGCGGCTGTTATGGACCGGGCTGCCGGTGATCATCAATGTATGGCCCAGGGCAGTCTTTTCCATTGATGCAGCCTGCGGGCAGCCCGAACAGTCGCTGGACGGCGGAATTAGCCTGCAATACCACTCCCTCTTGATCGGTAATGAGAAAACCGTCATAAGATGCTTCTAAAACAGTCTGCAACTGAGCCAGGCTTTCCTTGGACATTTTTAGTTCTTCGCTCAAGTGCTCAAATTCGGAAATGTCCTGGAAC
Organism: Clostridia bacterium; assembly: GCA_012512955.1. Lineage (GTDB taxonomy): Bacteria > Bacillota > DULZ01 > DULZ01 > DULZ01 > JAAZDD01. The sequence continues at coordinate 1,437 of JAAZDD010000105.1, read as the reverse complement.
ATACTGATGGCACCGATGACGTTTCCCCGGTCATCTTTGATGGGACTCCTGTTGGTAATAAAAGTGACATGGTTGTACTGGTGTCTCCGGCTGATATCCGATTGACCTGTTTTTAAGACGTCAAGTAATCCAACCGGCAGGTTCAGTTCAGTCAGGTGCCAGCCAATGAACTTGCTCGCCTTCAAGCTACTGATCCGTTCAGCGGCAGCATTGAAAAGGAGCACCGTGCCCGTTTTGTCGATGATGAGAACTCCGCTGGGGCTGTTCTGAAAAATCAGCTTCAGCCGGCCGTCCAGCAGGAAATTCTTTAAGTCCATGGCTGAGCCCTCCTGTGGCTGTGGTCACCTATTGCAATTTGGAAAGAAATTCTCTGCCTTGGCGAAAAATCTTTTTAAAAAGCGGTGACCGAAAGTGATAATGCTGTTACTGCGGTTGGTATCTTGACAAGGAGTAGGGGTTGTGGTAACTTATTCGTTGGACCGTTTAAAACCGCATGATCAGGGTTTAAGTGCTGCGGCCACCTATGATCAGCGAGTCTTTGCGAGGAGGTGCGTCAATGTACGCAATTGTAGAATCAGGTGGGAAACAGTACCGGGTCAGCCAGGGAGACGTGATTCGCCTGGAAAAGCTGACCGCTCAGGAAGGCGATGTGGTGGAACTGGATAAGGTACTGTTAGTCTCCGACGGTAATGGAGTGAAAGTAGGCAATCCCTATGTAGAAGGAGCCAAGGTGTCGGTCAAGGTACAAAAACACGGCAGGGGCAGGAAGCTGATCGTTTTTAAGTATAAGCCCAAAAAGAACTATCGCCGTAAACACGGACACCGTCAGCCTTATACAGAAGTCGTTGTGGAGAACATCCAAGGTTAAGCATGGTTACTGTGGAACTTTTTCTGACTGAGGATGGTTTCATCCGGGCTTTTCAGGTAGATGGCCATGCCGGGGCCGCTCCTTATGGGGAGGATATTGTCTGTGCCTCTATTTCCGTCCTGAGCCAGACAGCAGTAGTGGGGTTAAACTATTTTTTGTCCCAGGCCCCGGAAGTCAGGATTGAAGAAGGATTGCTGCGTTGCACTTTACCGGAAAAGCTAAACCCCAGAGAAAAAGAACAAGCACAGGTGATCTTAAAGACAATGGAATTGGGGCTTAAAGCCCTGGAACCTAATTACGGAAAATATTTTAAGCTCCACAACAGGAGGTGGACAAAATGCTGAGAATTGACTTGCAACTGTTTGCTACCAAGAAAGGTGTCGGTAGCTCAAGAAACGGACGTGACAGTGAAGCCAAAAGACTGGGAGTAAAAAAACACGACGGTCAATTGGTTGCTGCCGGTAACATTTTGGTACGTCAAAGGGGTACCAAGATTCATCCCGGTACAAATGTTGGTTTAGGCAGGGACCATACCTTGTTTGCTTTGGTGGACGGCACCGTTCGTTATG
>JAAZDD010000104.1 GCA_012512955.1 Clostridia bacterium | reverse complement strand
TGTCTGGCCTTGCTTATGCTTATCCGCCTCGTAGCCCAGATCGGCAACGGTGATCCAGCTTAATATTTTTGCTACGCTTTCATCCAGCACCTCAAAAACAGACAGGCGTAAGGCTTTTTCAATCTCAGGGGCCTTTTCCGGGACAGTTTCCTGGGCCTGTTCAAATAAGGATACTTCCACCGCTGCCAGTACATCCAGGACGGTAATCTGCTCCGGCATTCGTGTCAGTTGATATCCGCCCTGGGCACCTTTGGAGGACAGAACAATTTCTGCTTTTTTCAGCAGGGAAAACACCTGTTCCAGGTAGATCTTGGAGATGCCAAGCTCTTCGGCGATGCTGATGACGGTGATATATTCCCCGCTGTTATAATGTTGTGCCATGAAAGTTACTGCCGCCAGGGCATACCTGCCTTTTGCCGAGATTCGCATGAATATCACCTATTTCATATATAAATAGTATGCTTTATATCATAGAATATAACCAAGGGCTTGTCAATAGCGGCGGGTAAATTGTTAAAGGCGTTCCGGCCTTGGGAACGCCTTACTTCCCGGTTAGCTGTTCATCAACATGGGGGCCAGCAGGCTGTCCTCCCTGATGATGTCCTGGAGCTCATAGACGGAAATGGGGAATTGGGGGAAACCGTAAGCATAAGGGGCCAGTTCGTAGAGCTGGTAATAGATGACCAAAGCTTTATCGGCAATGTAATAATCCTGCCGGGGGCTGACCCCGGGGAATTCCGTGATGACAGGGATCTCCCTTTCCCGGATTTGTTCTTTGATGATGGTTTCCAGGCGGGTTTGGTAATCGGAACCGGGAATAAACAATTGTTCCAGGGAATAGTTGCTGCCGGTACGGATGTCAAAATTCAGGGATTTGATGATGGTTAGCCCGTGGGCCGCCCTTTCCGGGTAAGCGTAATTGATGATGGAAATACTCAATACCCCCCGTTGATTATTCTTGATTTCAAAATAGCCGGTCACAGAGATGGTTTGGGGGCTTTGATAATACCCCTGTTCTGCAATGAGCCTGTCAACCAGGCTATAGATTTGCCGGTTCATGGTGTGCATGGCCATGGGGTTTGTACCGGCAGTGACCATCGGGTAAACTACATTCAGGTTTTGCCTGACCAACCTTTTCGGAATGATCTGCACAGGAAGTTGGGTCGGGTTCATCATTATTCCTCCATTCGCTGTTTAAAATAGCATATTCAGCCTTTCCGGGCGGGGTGAAATTCCTGCCGCGGGGCAGATGTGATAGAATAGAGGAAAAACATTTCAGAGGGACGGGAAAAGTGATGGAATCAATATTAGTGGCACTGTTGCCGGGACAGGTCGAATACCCGGCCGGTCTCAGGCTGCAAAAAGAGTTGTTGCATTTAAGGCAGCAAAATAAGGTGGGAGATATTTTATTATTGTTGGAGCACCCGCCGGTATTGACTTTAGGCAAAAATGCCGATGACAGCCATATTCTCTATGCCCCGGCGTTTTTGGAGGCCCAGGGCATTAAAGTATATAAAGCGGACCGGGGCGGGGACGTTACCTACCACGGTCCGGGGCAAATCGTAGGCTATCCGATTATTCACCTGCGGGAAAACGGGCTCAGCGTCAGGAAATATGTCTGGCTGCTGGAACAGGTTTTTATCGATTTGCTGGACCAGGAATATTCCCTGGCGGCTTACCGGGATCCCGACTACCCGGGTGTGTGGCTCAATAAAGAGAAGATTACCGCCATCGGCTGTGCCGTGAAAAAATGGGTAACCCTCCACGGCTTTGCCTTCAATGTCAATACCAACCTGGAACATTTTAAGGTCATTAACCCCTGTGGTATAATGGACAGAGGCGTTACGTCGCTGCAGAAAATCTTTGGCTGTCCTGTGGAATTGGAGGCAATCAAACAATTGATTATTAAACATTTCTGCCGCTGCTTTGGGAAAGAAGCTAAAATGATTACGGAGCAGGAACTGCAGAAACTGATGGGAGATGGAGCTGTTGTCGATTAAAAGAAAACCGGAATGGCTGAAAATAAAAGTGGAGAAACTGGACCAGATCAGGCAGACCAAGGAGATGCTCCAGAAGCTGTCTTTGCATACGGTTTGCCAGGAGGCCCTGTGCCCGAATATTATCGAATGTTTCGGCCGGAAAACGGCTACTTTTATGATCCTGGGCAAACACTGTACCCGAAACTGCACCTTTTGCAATGTGACCAAAGAGCGGCCGGGACCGGTGGATCCCCGGGAACCGGACCATGTGGCCGAGGCGGTCAAGGAATTAGGTTTAAAACATGTGGTCATTACTTCCGTAACCAGGGACGATTTGCCTGACGGGGGTGCAGGGCATTTTGCGGCGGTTATCAACAAAGTGAAGGAAGTTGCCCCTAAAGCAACCATCGAAGTTCTGATCCCGGATTTTCAGGGGGATACCGGGGCCCTCCTTACGGTGATCAAGGCCCAGCCGGAGATCATCAACCATAACGTGGAGACCGTTCCCCGGCTTTACCCGGCGGTACGGCCTCTGGCCGATTATGGCCGTTCCCTGGAGCTTTTGGAAAAGGTCAAACGGCATAGCCGCATTTATACCAAGTCCGGCATCATGCTGGGCCTGGGGGAAAAGAAAGAAGAAGTCATCCAGGTCTTTAAAGATTTGCGGTCCGTTGACTGTGATTTGTTGACGGTGGGCCAGTACTTGGCTCCTTCAAGCAAGCACCATCCGGTGGTGGAATATATTGAGCCGTCGCAATTTGAGGCCTACAAGGAAATAGCCCTGGAGCTGGGGTTCAAGCATGTTATTTCAGCCCCCCTGGCCAGGAGCTCCTATCACGCTGACGATTACAAGCTGGATTAGCACCAAGCATTAATTACCTGGAATGAGGACAAACCCTTCGGAATAAAGACTTAAGGAAGAGGGGTGAAGTCCGGTGCGGGTAATGATGCTCAATGTAAGAAAACGGTTAGGCGGGTTGGGCCTGTTGGTTTTCGGTTTGCTCCTTGTCGGCTTGATGGCAGGGCCCCTGAAAGGGCCTGCGGAAGTATGGACGGCGGTGATGTCCGGGGGAAATAAGCTCAGACCCATTTATTCCGTCGATACTCCCGACAAAAAAATCGCTATCAGTTTTGATGCCTGCTGGGGCGCCGATTGGACCAGGCCCATCCTGGATATTCTGAAAAAGTATGATGTAAAAACAACTTTTTTCCTGGTCAACATTTGGATTGACGATTATCCTGAGCTGGTGAAAACCATCGTGGAAGAGGGCCATGAATTGGGGCTCCATTCCACTACCCATCCCGATTTTGCCAAGCTGTCAGAAGCCCAGATGGAGCAGGAATTGAGGGACAATTACGATGCCATTGTCCGGGTCAGCGGTTTTAAGCCCATTCTCTTTCGTCCTCCCTTTGGCAGCTATAACAATACCATGATCCAGGTTTGTGAAAGGATGGGAATTCATGCCGTACAATGGGACGTTGACAGTTTGGACTGGAAGAATTTGTCAGCAGCAGAGATCCACCTGCGTGTGGTCAGCGGGGTTAAGCCCGGTTCCATTGTTTTGTTTCACAACAACGGCAAGCATACTGCCGCCGCTTTGCCGGGCATTATTGAGACATTACAGGGGCAGGGCTACCA
>JAAZDD010000103.1 GCA_012512955.1 Clostridia bacterium | reverse complement strand
GTGAGGGGACATGACGGTGAGGGACCGAAAAGTACTGGTGATCGGCATGGGGAAAAGCGGCTTGGCAGCAGCCAAAGTGCTGGCAGCGGCCGGGGCGGAGGTGGTTGTTTCCGATGCGAAGGTGAAAGAGGAATTAACTGCTGCCCTGCAGGAGTTGAAGGATTGGCCGGTGGAAACAGTAACGGGCGGTTATCCGGAAATAAAGCCCGGAAGGTTTGATCTGCTGGTGACCAGTCCCGGAGTACCGGTTTGGGCTCCTCCCCTGGTCCAGGCATCCACCCATGGGATTCCTATCTGGAGCGAAATCGAGCTGGCTTATCGTTTTGCCAGGGGTCCCATGGTAGCTGTAACCGGTACCAATGGGAAAACCACCACTACGGCCCTGATTGGACAAATGTTCAGGGACGCAGGCTATGCTGCTTCCGTGGCCGGTAATATCGGTACTCCTTTAATTCAGGAAGTAGCCCAGCAAGCAGGAGAACATCTTTTTGTGGTGGAAGTGAGCAGTTTTCAATTGGAATGGGTGGACCGCTTTCACCCACGGGTCGCAGTGCTCACCAACCTTACCCCCGATCACCTGGAACGGCATGGAACCATGGAGAACTACCTGGCTACCAAAGCACGGATTTTTCGCCGCCAGAACCGGGAGGATTACACTGTATTGAATTATGATGATCCGGAAATCAGGGAACTGGCCCGTCAGACTCAGGGACAAGTTATATTCTTCAGCAGCTCGCATACACTAGAAAAGGGTGTTTTTGCAAATAAAGGGAATATTTGCATTGGCCAAGAGGGAAATCTGATCCCCGTTTGTGCTGCCCAGGAGCTGACCATGCCGGGTAGGCATAACCTGGAAAACGCCATGGCGGCGGTGGCCGTAGGCTGGGCCATGGGACTGACAGCCGCCCAAATGGCTGATACCCTGCGTTCTTTTCCCGGAGTTCCTCACCGGCTGGAAAGGGTAGCTTTTATTAAGGGAGTGGAGTATATCAACGATTCCAAAGGGACCAATCCGGAATCCGCCATCAAAGCGTTGGATGCCTTTCAAAAGCCCATCATTCTCATCGCCGGGGGAAGCAGGAAAGGTGACGTGGATTTCGGTGCTTTTGCCGAAAAGATTCAGGAAAAAGTGCGGGAATTGATTTTGGTGGGACATACGGCTCCGGAGATTAAAGAGACGGTGCTGAAGACAGGTTTTTGTCGGGTCAGGGTAGTACATAATCTGGAGGAAGCGGTAAAGACGGCTGCGGGTTTAGCCAAGCCGGGGGAGATTGTGCTTTTGTCCCCTGCCTGTGCCAGTTTCGACTTTTTCAGGAATTTTGAACACCGGGGAGAGGTATTTAAAAAACTGGTTCACAGTTTGGTATAAGCCTTTAAGCGGTAGAGGAGAGGGTTGGAGATGCCGGTGAGAAGGGGAGCTCCCGATTTTATCTTGTTTGCGCTGGTGCTGGCACTGTTGTCTGTAGGCATCATTATGGTTTTTAGTTCCAGCGCGGTGGCGGCGGCTCAGGATATAGGCGATCCTTACTATTATCTCAAGAGGCAGCTGCTCTGGGCATTGCTGGGCTTGTCCGGAATGGTTGTGGTGATGAATATAGACTATGCCCGGTATAAAGGCTATGTGGACTGGTTCTTGCTGGGCAGCATTGTCCTGTTAGCTCTGGTTCCTTTGATCGGTTATGAAAGCAAAGGTGCAGTTCGTTCTTTGGGTGTCGGTTTTTTGACCTTTCAGCCTTCGGAATTGGCAAAGCTGGCGGTGGTCATGTACCTGTCCCGGAATTTCAGTCGCTATCTGGTGCGGAATCAACCGGTAGACAAAGGAATCATCTCTGCCCTGGCGGTACTGGGCATCGTAGCCGGTTTGATCATGACCCAGCCGGACCTGGGTACCACCGTGGCCTTAGCGGGTACTACTATTATCTTAATGGTGGCCGCCGGTGTCAGATTTATTTACCTGGGGCTGATTGCGTTAGGGGGCTTGGCAGGAGTAGCGGCATTAATCTATTTGGCACCGTACCGGATGAAACGTTTCCTGGCTTTTTTGGATCCCTGGTCGGATCCCCTGGGAGGCGGTTTTCAGGTGATCCAATCCCTGCTGGCTTTAGGGAGCGGCGGCCTATTCGGGTTAGGTTTAGGGGCCAGCAGGCAAAAGTTTTTTTATTTGCCGGAAAGACATACTGACTTTATTTTTGCTATTATCGGTGAGGAATTGGGCTTTTTGGGAGCTCTGCTGGTTCTGTTGTTGTTCTTTGGCTTTTTGTGGCGGGGCTATAAGATTGCCATCACTGCCCCCGACAGTTTCGGCAGTTTGGTGGCTGTAGGCATCACTTCCTTGATTGCTTTTCAGGCTTTAATCAATCTGGGAGTAGTGACCGGTTCCCTGCCGGTAACGGGAATTACCCTGCCCTTTATCAGTTATGGCGGATCTTCCTTGTTCTTTACTTTAATTGGAGTAGGCGTATTGCTGAATGTTTCCCGCTATGCTAATCTTAAATGAACCATTGAGAGAGGTAGCTTCCATGAGGATAACTAAGAAGCCTCTGACGGTAGTCTTGACCGGGGGAGGCACAGGAGGACATATTTACCCTGCCGTTGCCATCGGCAGGAGGCTTCAGGAATTAATACCCCAAACGGCAGTTCATTATTTGGGCACCGGCCAAGGCTTGGAGGCAAAACTTGTTCCCCAAGAAGGATGGCCTTTTCATGAGGTGGCCGCTTCCGGATTGGCTCGCAAGCTTTCCGTCAGTACAGCCGTGGCT
>JAAZDD010000102.1 GCA_012512955.1 Clostridia bacterium | reverse complement strand
CAATTGGACCAGCTTCTCCACCGTCGCATTGACCCCAATGCCACTGTGGATGAAATTGCCAAAGGGTTGCCGGCATCCCCCGGAGCCGCCTCCGGTATCATCGTTTTTGATGCTGATGAAGCGGAAACACTGGGTCAACAGGGGCAGAAAGTGATTTTGGTGCGTACGGAGACTACCCCCGATGATATCCATGGTATCGTGGTGGCCCAGGGAATCCTTACCTCCCGGGGCGGCATGACCAGCCATGCGGCCGTAGTGGCCAGGGGCATGGGCAAGCCCTGTGTCAGCGGCTGCGAAGCCCTGAAAATAGACTACCAGGCAGAAGAAATGCGGGTGGGAGACCGGGTCTTCAAAAAAGGCGACATCATCTCCATTGACGGGGGCACCGGCCGGGTCATGGCCGGGGAAATTCCCATGATTGAGCCTCAACTGAGCGGTGAGTTTAATACCCTGTTGGAATGGGCAGATGAAATCAAGACCTTGGGGATTAGGGCCAATGCCGATACACCCCAGGATGCCGCCAAAGCCCGGGAATTCGGAGCCAAGGGGATCGGCCTTTGCCGGACGGAGCACATGTTTATGGCTGCCGATCGCCTGCCTCTGGTGCAGAACATGATTTTCGCCGAGAATAAGCAGGAAAGGGAAGCCGCTCTGGCCAAACTGCGTCCCCTCCAGGAAGAAGACTTTTATGGTATCCTGAAAGCCATGGACGGGTTGCCGGTCTGCATTCGCCTGCTGGATCCCCCTCTCCATGAATTCCTGCCTTCTGCCGAGGAATTACTGGTGGAGATTACCACCCTGAAACTGACGGGCGGTGATCCCCAGGCTATTAAGGACAAAGAAGCTCTGCTGGCTAAAGTCAGAAGCCTGTCGGAATTCAACCCCATGCTGGGACACCGGGGCTGCCGTCTGGGTATTACTTACCCCGAAGTCTATGCGATGCAGGCCAGAGCCATCTTTAATGCAGTGGTAAGACTGGTGAAGGAAGGGTACACGGTCATTCCCGAAGTGGAGATTCCTTTGGTAGGCAATGTTAAGGAATTGGCCATCCTGAAGCAGGAGATCATCCAGGTTGCCGATGAAGTCAAAGAAAGGACCGGAGTGGAGTTTGAATATACGGTCGGTACCATGATCGAAATTCCCAGGGCCTGTCTCACTGCCGGTGCCATTGCTGAAGAAGCGGACTTCTTCTCCTTCGGTACCAATGACTTAACTCAGACCACCTTTGGTTTCAGCCGTGATGATGCGGAAGGCAAATTCCTCCATCATTATGTAGATAACGGTCTTTTGGCCGACAATCCTTTCGCGGTCTTGGACCGGGAAGGTGTAGGCGAATTAATGCGCATTGCCGTGGAAAAAGGGCGTCAAACCAAACCGGACCTGTTAATCGGTATTTGCGGCGAACACGGGGGAGATCCCAGCTCCATTGAGTTTTGCCATCAAATTGGATTAGACTTTGTCAGTTGCTCCCCCTACCGGGTGCCCATTGCCCGGTTGGCTGCCGCCCAGGCCGCTGTAAACCACGGCAGTAAAGTGGGTCAAAAATAGAAGAAATTCTATATAAGTTTAACAAGGGTACTGTTCTTTCAACTCAATCAGGACAGTACCCTGTTTTATTAAGGCCCAAACCGGCATATCTCCCTGGCCGCAGGCGCAAACTAGAAAAACATAGTACATTTCAAAAAAGGTTTAAATCAAAAAGGATTCTGTTACCGCATTTGCGAATATGCAGAAGAATGAGACTGCGGTGTCTTTGATTTGACCGATGAAAACATGGAGGAAAGGATTGATGAAAGTGAACCAGGGGCAAGCTGCAGGGACCTTTGACCTGGCCTATTTCCAGGAAATAATGCCTAAATATATGGCCGTAGTGAAACCGGAAGCCATGGAAGAGGTTAAGGAAGCTATGAACCACTTTGCATCAAGATTATAATGCAATAGATTCAATGGAAAGTTCGTGGTTCATTGGAGGGGCGTGGAGAGGAAGCCATGATCATGTTTTGGAACAGAAAGGAAATATTTGTTGGGAATTCTGTACAAAAATTCGATGAGATTCGCTTTCGTCTTTCTGCAAATAACATAAAATATGACTATAAAATCGTCGATAGTACCAGCCCAGGCTATTTTGGTGCATCTACCCGAGCCAGAATGGGTTCTTATGGCATAGATCTGAATCTAACCAAAACTTATTACATTTATGTTCATAAAAAGGACTATGCAAAGGCGCAGGCATTATTGAGAACCTGCTAACCGGTCCTTAAATCTTCAGAAAGAGAAAACAACAGCTTAAATCGTGATTTCATAAAACAATGGCAAAATGTAGGAGCTGCAGATGGAAGAAAAATATGATTATGAAAAAACACAATATGAAGCTGAAGAACCTGATGGTGACGAAGAAATACTACCGGTTAGACATTCCGCTTGGCTACGCTTAATTGCCCTAATAACAGTGGTAGTTTTTGTGGGGATGATTGCCGTTCCCCTTTGGAAAACATTCAAAGCCAGGGTCCCTTCATCAGAGTTGCTTGAAGATTCCCTGTTACTAAAAGAACAGATAGACAGAGAATTGCTTGCGGCCATTGTTAAAATTAAAGTGACCTCACAAGCATTAGGACCGGCCGGTACAGCCGGCCATAAAAACGGTACAGGTTTTAACGTCAGCAGTGACGGGGTTATTATTACCAATCACCATGTAATTGCCGCTGCCCGTAGCATTACAGTTACTTTTCCCGATGGGAAGACTTACAAGGCTAAAAGCTGGGCAGGCCTGCCCGAATATGACTTGGCAGTGGTTAAATTGGAAAAGACCGGCCTGCCGGCGGTTTCATTAAACCCTGCCCTTCCTCCCAATCCGGGAGATACTATAACGGTAATCGGGAATCCAATGGATTTTAATCAGCTGGCGGTGGAAGGTAAGTTAAAAGAATATGTATTTGTCAAAGACATGCCTGCTGCCATGCTTTACCTTGATGTTCCTGTCTATCCCGGCAATAGCGGCAGTCCCGTTTTTGACAGTGGCGGACAAGTTGTGGCTGTGATCTTTGGGAGCCTAAAAAGAGATGAAGGTGGGAAGGAAAAGTATTACGGGCTGGCAATTCCTATCAAAGAGGTGTTGGTATTACTGGAGGACTTTTAGCAGTCATGGTTGTGTTTGAGTGTCTGGAAATACAATAAGAGATAGCCATTTAAGGGAGTGTCTATTAATGACAGAGCACCGAATCTATAAAATGAGTGTAGCAAAAGTCTATCCCCATTATGTGGCCAAAGCGGAGAAAAAAGGACGGATGAAAGCAGAAGTTGATGAAATCATCCGCTGGTTGACAGGATACAGCCAGGCAGAGTTGGAAGCCCAACTGGAACAGCAGGCGGATTTTGAGACTTTCTTTGCGGAGGCTCCCCAATTGAATCCTTCGCGCAAATTGATTAAAGGGGTGGTCTGCGGTGTCCGGGTGGAAGACATCGAAGAACCACTGATGCAGGAAATCCGTTATTTGGACAAGCTCATCGATGAATTGGCAAGAGGAAAAGCCATGGATAAGATTTTGCGGAAACAGTAGTGGTATCTCTGAATTCCTTGATTAACGTCGCTGTGACTTTCCCTCGCCGGCACAAACCCCGTAGGAGCCTTTCTGATTGACGAATATTTTTCTGTATGTTACCATATAATTAACAAAAGGAGTTGCCGCTTTCCCGAGGCGGCTAGTCCTTAAAGTTCGACAGACCGCCTGAATAAGGCGGTCAGGTTATTTTCTATGCATTACACATAGGGAAATAACCCCTATGATTACGAGGCAGAAGCTAAAAAGCTCTATCCACGAAACCATAAATACAAGCAGAATTTTAAGGCCAAGTCGAGGTACAGCTTTATCCCTACTAGATAAGCTGTGCCTTTTCTGTTTTCTAACCAGGTATGCTATTTTATAGTTTCTATACATTTGTACACTTTAATGGTCATCAGCAATCCTAAGTCTTTTAAATTTCTAATTCCTGGACATTTATGCTAGAATATCAT
>JAAZDD010000101.1 GCA_012512955.1 Clostridia bacterium | reverse complement strand
GGCCACGGTAATGGCCAATCGTATAGGGGAACGTTTCTCCGGTCTTAAATAACCCAGTCCTTCCTGTTAATCCCAGTCTCTAATCAGGTGGGGATTATTTGATTCGTTGTAAACGATATTTACAGGTATTAGTAGCATGTGGCTGGATGGCGTAACGCCAGGAAATAGAAAGACAACTCCCAAAAGAGCGGTCTTTTTATGTTCCGGTTTTCTGCCCAAATAAACAGAGACGCATTATGTTAAAAAAGTTATAGTTTATGAAAACACAATCGAGATAGACATGATTGTGACCTTTGCTGGTGGAGGCGGGGGGAGTCGAACCCCCGTCCGAAGGAGTACCCACAAAAGCTTCTACCAGGATAGTCCTTGTTTTCCGTTCGCCGATGAAGGCTCCCAAGGACAGGATCCAGCATCGACTAATCCGCTGAATTTCCCTCAAGCTTAGCGGACGGTGGGCTTGAAGTATCCCGCTAGTTGGCCCCCTATCCTACACCGCGGGAGCAGTAGGTAGGAGGTTAGCTGAACTAAGCAGCTAAAGCGTAATTATCTTCTGCGTTTAATTTAGGTCCACCGTTTTACGGGCTGATGGAACCCCGCCTGGCTACTCTTGCCAATACATTCCCCCGTCGAAACCAGTACGCCCCCATATATAAATATTATACACTATTATACGTACTTTTGCTTCTCCCGCAAGGCCTTCTCCACTTCCCTCCTGGCGTCCCTTTCGGCCATGGCTTCCCGCTTATCGTAAAGCTTCTTCCCTCTGGCCAGGGCCAGTTCCAGCTTAGCCAAACCCCGGGGATTGAAATAGACTTTTAAAGGGACCAGGGTAAGACCTTTCTCCTGGGTCTTGCCAATCAGGCGGCGGATCTCCGATTTATGGAGCAGGAGCTTCCGCACCCTTTTGGGATCATGATTGAAACGGTTACCCTTTTCATAGGGACTAATGTGCATATTGTAAAGGAGCACTTCCCCGTTTTCCACCCGGGCAAAACTGTCCTGGAGGTTGGCTTTCCCGGCCCGCAGGGATTTCACTTCCGTACCGGTCAGGGCCAGTCCTGCTTCATAGGTTTCTTCGATGAAATAATCATGTCTTGCTTTGCGGTTGTCAGTTACCACTTTGATTCCCTTCCCGGCCATCTTGCTTCCCTCCGGTGAGATAAAACAACCCTTGTGCCGCTCAAAATCGCTCCCAAGGGTTGTACTCATCATTTGCTCCGTTGCTCTCTCATTATAACACATCTGAAACAACTGTCAACCGTCCCCGGAGCACCCTAAAACCGGAGATCTCAATAAACCAGGCCCATCCGCCTGCTCACCACCTGGTAGACAACACCCGTCAGGGCCAGCAGCACCCCGGTTACCAGCAAAATGCCGCTGATGGGCACCAGGTCCGCCAGGGGACCGAAGAAAATAATGGCCACCGGCATGGCGGTACCGGAGACAATATGGATCAGGGAAAACACCCGCCCCATCATGGTTGCCTCGACGTTTTCCTGGATCAGCACCGTTTGGGCCGTAGCCACCATGGGCATGAAGAAACCGGAGGCGCTCATCACCAACAAATAAAAAGTAAAGTTTCCGGCAAGGCCCAGGAGTGCAAAGGAAATACCAAAGGCTACCAAGCCAACGGCTACGGTACGGATCTTCTCCTTGAATTCCCCTTTGACGGAAACAAAAACCCCTCCAATTAAAGTACCCAGGGTCCAGGCGATTTCATTGGCCGTCAGGCGCCACACTTCGCTGCCGAAGGTCCGCTCCACAAATAAGGGGGTCAGCATGGCTGCCGGGGTAATCAGGAAAAAGGAAACACCGAAACAAATCACTACCGTTTTCAAAAGCCTGTTACTGAAAGTATAGACTATCCCTTCCTTTAGTTCCGCCAGAACGGAAGCATTCACTTCCCCCGTCCGCACATTTTGGACCGGAATAAAACTCATCACCAAAATGGCCAGGGAAGCGGTAACCACATCCACCATGAAAGCCCAAACAATCCCCATGGAGCCCAGCACAACTCCTCCCACCGCCGGGGCCAGAAGCATCAATACCGACTGCAGCGTTTGGTTAACTCCCTGCACCTTGACCAATTTTTCCACCGGCACCAGCTGGGGATACAAGGCGCTGACGGCAGGAGCCTGAACTCCCCCGGCCACGGACCGGACCAGGGAAACAGCCAACAGCATTTCCAGCCGCTGGTAACCTGCCCAAAAAGCAACGGCCAACCCCAAGGTAGCCAAAGCCGCAAAGCCGTCAGACAACATGATCAGGTGTTTCCGGTTGTAACGGTCCGCCCAGACACCGCCCCACAGGGAGACCAGTACCTGGGGCAACAGGGAACAGATAGTGAACAGCATAACCCAGGTGCCTGACGAGGTTTCCAGGGTAATATGCCAGATGATGGCAAAACTAACTACCGATGAACCGAAAATTGATATGTTCTGGCTGACCAGGAACAGGACAATCCGTCCCAGCCAGCTTTGATGATGATCCTTTACAGCCTGTGTTTCCATCTATTTATCCTTTCCAGTGGGAACAACCTCCAATTATCGCGGTACAGTCCTCATAACAATGCCAAGTTAACTCAGCATAAGGGGAAATTCATCAGTACACCATCCCCCTCCCGTCTACGGTCAATTCTCTGACCACCTTGCCCTGCCGCCTCAAATAGATTTTATTGTGGAGATTAATCGTCGGGCAAATATGATTGGGAATTATCTCCAACCGGTCCCCAATCCTGAGCTCCTGCGCTCCCGGCTCAATTCTAAGAATGCCATGTTCCTCCGAGAACCGTTCCAGGACCAGGCCTTCGTGACCGACCACCTTGCCGTATCCCTCCAAGAAGACCGGTCCTTTTCCGGGAGCCAGATCGGTGGCAAAAGTCTTGCTGCCCCCGTCGATCACCGCCAGGTCCCGTGCCGGGGTGCTGACTACCGTGACCAAAACCCTGGCGGCCACATCGGCCGGGGAACAGACACCCACGGCCAGCTGGTAAGCATCATAAAAGACATAGGTACCCGGGCGAATCTCGGTAATGCCGGGAACTTGGGCGGCAACGGCTCCCGTAGGGGTGGAACCCACACTGACATCCTCGATATCCATTCCTGCTTCCTGCAGTTTCCTGCTTAAATCCACCATCAGTTGGGCTTCTTCCAGACCGGCCTTTTCATAATCGGCGGTAGGTTTCCCTTGACAGATCAGCCCTCTGAAGGTAAAAATGCCGGTAAGTTTTATGCCTGGCAATTTGACCATTTCCGCAGCCAGAGCCACGGCCCGGTCATAGGGAACACCGGTCCTTCTCAGGCCCGTATCCACCTCCAGCCGGACCTCCACGGTTTGCCCTCTTGCCAGGGCCGCCGCGGATAGAGCCTGAGCGCCAGCGAGGCTGTCTACGCCCACAACCAGCCGGCATTTTTCATTCAGGTCCAGCATCCGTTTGATTTTATTGGTTCCAATAATGGGATAGGCGATAAAAATATCCTGTATCCCTTGGGCAGCCATCACTTCCGCCTCACTGACCTTGGCCACGGTGATCCCGTCAGCCCCTTCCGCCAACTGGGCCTTGGCTATTTCCCCGTTTTTGTGGGTCTTGGTGTGAGGCCTGAGCTTCACCCCATGTTTTTTGGCAATGGCCGCCATCCGGCGGAGGTTGTTCATCATTATTTCTTCATCAACTACCACGCACGGTGTTTCCAGTTCCATCATCACTCGTCTCCCTGCCTTATCTACTATTAGTCGCCTCTTGTCACCGGGCCCCTTTTCCTAATCAGTAGTATACCACAGGCATCCCGCCGGGAAAGCATTTTCTCCGAACGGTAACTTGGCCAAAAAAAGACCCCTGATACAGGAGTTTTCCTGTTACCGGGGTTCATATCCTTCATCCACCACTTCAAAATCAATTTGCCTTTCTTCCGTATTGACTCTGACTACCAGCACCGTCACCCGGTCTCCCAGGCGGTACATCTTCCTGGTGTGCTGTCCCAGGAGCGCTAATTGCTTTTCCTGGTAAATATAGTAATCGTCAGTCAGGGTAGAAATATGGACCAGCCCTTCCACCCCGTTTTCCAATTCCACAAACAGCCCGAAGGAGGTGACGCCGCTGATGGTACCGGTAAAGACATCACCCAGATGCCGTTCCATATACTCCACCATCTTGAGGGCTACCGATTCCCGTTCTGCTTCCTCCGCGGCCTTTTCCCTGATGGAGGACTGCTCCGCCCACAAAGGTGTCTGCCTGGCCAAAGCCTGCAGCCGCTTTTCCGCCGGCTTCCCTTTCAGGTACTCCCGGATAATCCGGTGAATGACCAGATCGGGATAACGCCGGATGGGAGCGGTAAAATGGCAGTAATACTGGGCCGCCAGCCCGAAATGCCCCAGGCTTTCCGGACTGTAGCCGGCATGTTTCATGGAACGGAGCATCACCGTGTTCACCACTTTCTCCTCCGGCTGCCCCTGCACTTTCCTGAGCACCTCCTGGAAGGCCCAGGGTGAGACTTCCCCGTCGGACACTTTCACATGATAGCCCAAGTTATGGAGAAAATCATTCAGTTCCTCCACACTGTCCAAATCCGGGTCCTCATGAATCCGGTAAACAAAGGGAGCTTCCAGCCAGTACATATGTTCCGACACCGTCTCATTGGCCAGCAGCATGAATTCCTCAATAATGCTTTCGGCGATGGTCCTGCTCCGTTTTTCAATGGCGACAGGTTTGCCCCGGTCATCCAGGATCACCTTATATTCCGGCAAATTGAAATCCACCGCTCCCCTTCTCATGCGGCGCTCATATAAACACCTGGCCAGTTCCGCCATCATCCGGAACTCAGGCACAAAATCCCGGTACTCTGCCATGAGCTCAGGTGGTTTCTCCTCCAGGATCTTTCTCACCTCATCATAGGTCATCCGGCGGTCCACCTGAATCACCGAAGGGGTTATTTCATAGCCGGTAACCTTACCGACTGCATTCACCTCCATGATCACCGTCATGGCCAACCGTTCCACTCCCGCATTGAGACTGCAGATGCCGATGGAAAGTTTGGGAGGCAGCATGGGAATCACCCTGTCCACCAAATAAACACTGGTGCCCCGGTTAAAAGCTTCCCGGTCCAGAGCGGAGCCTTCCTTCACATAATAGCCTACATCGGCAATGTGCACCATCAGGCGCCAGCTGTGCTCCCCTGTCTTTTCAATGGAAATGGCATCGTCCAGATCCTTGGCATCGGCACCGTCGATGGTGACCGTTTTAACGTCCCGTAAATCCAGGCGCTCCTCATGTTCCCCCGGCAGGACAACATCCGGCAAGGAAGCCGCCTCAGCCAGGACTTCAGGGGGAAAATCCTCAGGAAGACCATATTTCCGGACAATGGACAGCACATCCACTCCGGGACTCATGGCTTGTCCCAGGACTTCAATAATTTTGCCTTCCGGACTCCGCCTCCCTTCCGGCCAGCGGGTAACCGCCACCACCACTTTGTCCCCGTGCCGGGCATTGCCCATGTCCTCGGCAGCAATGAAAATATCCGTGGCCAGCCTTTTATCGTCGGGAATCACAAAGCCATATTTCTTGCCCCGGTCCAGGGTCCCCACCACTGTTTCATTGGCCCGCCGGAGAATCCGGATCACTTCTCCCTCAGGCCGGGTTCCCCGTCCTTTGGGCGGGTGGAGTCTTACCACGACCCGGTCGTTATGGAGGGCCCCGTTTAAGTCTTCCTGGGCGATATAAACGTCGGGATGGCCGGGCAGTGAAGGAAGCAGGAAGGCAAAGCCTTTCACATGCCCCTGAATCCGCCCTGAGACCAGCCCCATTCGTTCCGGCAAACCATACTTCTGTTTCCGGGTGAGGATAATCTCCCCTTCCGCTTCCAATTCCCGTAACAGGGCCAGGAAGGAGGCAATATCCTCAATTTGCAATTCCTCCACCAGTTCCTGGGCCGTCAGCGGCTTATAGGTACTCTGCCTCATAATTACCAGTAATTCTTCCCGTGTCATGGTAACTTCCTTTCTGCGAAAAAACCGGTCTGCCGGCAAACCCGGTCAAACCGGTTTCTATTAGTTTATCCATATTATTTCCGGGTAAGCCAAGAACAATCCCAAACCAAGGCCTCAACGGAGTACATTCGCCGCGAAGACGGGCAACCGGCTACAGACCCCAGTTCTACAGTCCCAATTCCTTGGCGGCACCTTGCATGGCTTTAAGGCTGATGCCGAGAAACTCCTCCAGGGTCAATCCCAGCTCGGAACAGGAAGCAATCTGTTCCCGGTTGGCTCCCCTGGCAAACGACTTTTCGCCATAGCGATTCAGCAGGAAAGGAACATCAACGGCGGCCAGGCTTTTTTCCGGACGGATCAAAGCCCCCGCCACAATCAGACCGGTAACCGGGTCTGTCGCATAAAGGGCTTTGTCTATCAGGCTCTGCCGGGGTAAACCGTGGACATGATTATGAACTTTAACTGCATAGACAATCTCCTCCGGCAGCCCCAATTCCGCCAACATCTCCGCCCCGATGAGACTGTGCTTTTCGGGCAGGTCCTTAGTCTCCTCATAGTCAATGTCATGCAGGAGGCCGGCCAGACCCCAGATGTCCTGGTTCTCGCCAAAATGCTCCGCCAGTGCCTTCATCACTACTTCACAGGCAATACAATGTTTCTGCAAATTTTTGTTGGTTACATTTTTCTTCAATACTTGGTAAGCTTCTTCCCTGCTCAGCATGCTAACACCCCTTGCTGCATCTTTCATTGTTCCGGCAATGATATGGAAAGCATCTTGGCCTGTCCCCGGGCCAGTACCTTACCTTCCCCATCCTCAATCCAGCCTTCAACTTCGTAGAGTCGTTTATGGTGATTGAGCAAGCGGCTGCACAACCGCAATTTTTTTCCGGTAGGAACCTTATGTATATAGCGCACATTCATTTCGGCAGTCACCACGAAAATTCCCTTGGAAAAAAGGGCATTGGCCATGACCTCATCAAGGAGGGTGGCAATAATGCCTCCATGAGTCATCCCCGGATACCCCTGGTGCTCGTCCAGCGGGATAAATTCACCCGTCAGCAGTTCTCCTTCCCAGTGAAACTGCAGTTTTAAGCCAATGGGATTCTCCTTTCCGCAGCCAAAGCAATAATGTGTATCCTCTTTCTTTCTTTCCGGCAAGTGCTTCCCTCCTGTCTTCTCTATTTTACCAAAGGAGCGTACCTTTGTAAAAAATTCCTTACTCTCTCACAGACCAGCTCTTTTTCCACATCTTCCGTAATAATGTGACCCGACCGTTCCAAATGCAAATACTCTTTCTGAACACTGGCTATGTGCTTGAAAATATAGTCACCGCTATAAGCAGCCACTACTTCGTCTTTAGCCGAATGAACCACCAGAGTGGGCACCCTGACCAAGGGGAGACACTTGCGGACTACACCGATAAATTGATAAAGGCTCTCCACGGCAGCCAAGGGCAGCCGGTCATAAACCAGCCTGCCTGTCCGCTCATTTAGCTCCTGCTGCTTGGGTGAAAACCTCCTCCGCTGGTATGGCATAAAGTATTTACCGAAACCGGCAAACCTGGCCCTCCAGTCAGCTAACCCCGCCGGAGCCGCCAAGGCCACTACTCCGTCGACCAAACCCTGGGAGGCGGCATACAAACTCAAGGCTCCCCCCAGAGACAGACCCACCGCCCACACCTGACTGCAGTCCTGGGCCAAATCCTGCAGGGACTCCGATACAGACCGGTACCAGTCCGGCCACCGGGTGGTGGCCAAATCTTCCGGCGAGGTGCCATGCCCTTGCAGTACCACACCCTTAACGGTATAGCCCGCCTCGTGGAGACAACGTCCCAAACCGGCCATCTCTCCCGGAGAGCTGCCAAAGCCATGGATCATCAAACAACCGATATGGCCTCCGGCAAAAAAGAATTCTTGCTTGGAATGATCGTAATTCATGCGCTTTCCTCCAGCGAAGCCATAAAAAATATACAAAAAGTGTTGAGATCCGGGACCTCAACACTTTTTTGCTTCTCGATTGTTACATGAACAAGGGAGCAAATACCAAGGAAACGATAGTCATCAGCTTGATCAAGATGTTGATGGAAGGACCGGAAGTATCCTTGAAGGGGTCTCCCACCGTATCCCCGGTAACTGCAGCGGCATGGGCTTCGGAACCTTTTCCGCCGTAGACGCCGCCTTCGATGTACTTCTTGGCGTTGTCCCAGGCACCGCCGGCGTTGGCCATCATGACCGCCAACAAGAAACCGCAAACCGTGGCTCCCGCCAGCATCCCGCCCAGGGCCTCCTTACCCAAACCGGGCAGTAAACCAACTACGATGGGTGCTGCCACCGCCAATACTCCGGGAACAATCATTTCTTTTAAAGCAGCTGCCGTACTGATGGAAACACAGTTGGCATAATCAGGACGGGCTTTCCCTTCCATCAGGCCGGGAATTTCCCGGAACTGACGGCGAACTTCGTCGATCATCTGTCCGGCGGCACGCCCCACGGCTTGCATGGTCAAAGCGCTGAACAGGAAGGGCAACATCCCGCCGATGAAAGCACCGGCAATGACCCTAGGATTCATCAAGTCAATGGCAGTGATACCGGCCGCCGTTGTATAGGCACTGAAGAGGGCCAATGCGGTCAGCGCCGCGGAACCGATGGCAAAACCTTTGCCGATGGCGGCTGTAGTGTTTCCTACGGAATCCAAAGCGTCGGTAATTTTCCGGACACCGGGTTCCAATTCAGACATTTCCGCAATACCACCGGCATTGTCAGCAATAGGACCGTAAGCGTCAACCGCAACCGTCATACCTGTGGTGGAAAGCATACCCACAGCTGCCATGGCAATGCCGTACAATCCGGCAAATTGATAGGAAGCAATGATGGCCACGGCAATTACAATAATGGGCCAGGCGGTACTCAGCATTCCCACGGCAATACCGCTGATGATGTTGGTCGCTGTACCGGTTTGGGATTGCTCAGCAATCAATTTCACCGGATTATAGGCATCAGAGGTATAGTACTCGGTGATCTTACCGATGGCAAAACCGGCCAATAACCCAGCTACGGTAGCAATAAAGACGCCAGTACCGGTATAGCTGGCAGAACCGATAGTATAAGGTTCAGAAAGCATTCCGGTGATAATGAAATACGAAGCAACAATCGCGAGAATAGTAGCTACGATGGTACCTGTATTCAGGGCCTTTTGGGCATTGGCACCTTCATCGGTTTTCACAAAGAAGGTACCTATAATGGAAGCAAGGATACCGGCTCCGGCCACCATCAAAGGTACAAAGGTACCGTTAGGAATACCTAAAGCAGCGGCCAGGGCAATAGCGGAAATGATGGAGCCTACATAGGATTCGAACAAGTCGGCCCCCATGCCGGCTACGTCACCGACGTTATCCCCCACGTTATCAGCAATGGTAGCTGGGTTCCGGGGATCGTCCTCGGGAATACCGGCTTCCACTTTACCCACCAGGTCCGCTCCCACGTCAGCAGCTTTGGTATAAATACCGCCGCCCACCCGGGCAAACAAAGCAATGGAACTGGCACCCAAGGCAAAGCCGTTTATTACGTTGGGGTTATCAAATAAAAGATTAACAATACCAAGACCTAAAAGGCCAAGTCCGACAACGGACATTCCCATAACGGCTCCCCCGGAAAAGGCAACGCCAAGGGCGGCATTGGCACTGCTACGGGCGGCATTGGCTGTTCTCACATTAGCTTTGGTGGCCACATTCATGCCTATGTAGCCCGCTCCGATGGAACAAACCGTACCGATTACGTAAGCTACAGCAGTAGCCGGCTGCAAGCTGCCTTCTCCATGAGTAATGAATCCCAATATGGCAATTGCACCTGCCAGTACGATAACAAATACGATCAGGCTGCGGTATTCCCGCATCAGAAAAGCCATGGCTCCCTCATGGATCGCGTCAGCAATCTCCCGCATTCTCTGTGTGCCCGCATCAGCACGGTTCACCTTACTTGCCAGGTAAAAAGCAAATAACAAGGCGATAAGACCGGCTACCGGAGCCACAATCTTTAAGTCCATTGTAACGATCCAACCTCCTCAAGAATTTTTTTGCGAGGACGCATTTCATTTATAGCAGGGACAATAGTAATGATAACAATAAAAATGCAATAGCTGCTATTGCTGAAATGCGACTCAATAAATCATCCAACCCTTTTTTCTTACCAAACAACTGCTCGGCCCCTCCGGCAATTGCCCCGGATATGCCCGCACTTCTCCCCGATTGCAATAATACCGTAGCAATTAAGCCCAATGCAGCGATTACTTGCAGTACCGTTATAAAGGCCTTCATCCTGCCATCACCTCCCATACCTTTAAAACGAATCTATTCTAGCACAATTGTTTCAGGAACACAACTGCGGTTGCCGTTCCTACGGTATACGGGGAAGGGGCAAACAACACTCCGTCACTTTAACAAGTTAAAGTATTTCGCCAATATCTCCGGATCTCCTTCACTGGGATCCAAAAATTACCCGTTATTTTTTTCTCAAACCGATCAATCGGTGTTAATCGGGGGTTTCAAAGGAACTCCGCCTGAGGAGCTCAGCCCCACAACTAACACCGATTTCCTCTCCGGCTCCATACTGTCCGGCTCTTTAGACAACATGCAAAGCTATGGTTTCAGGTTATAAAAAGCCTTTAAGCCGGGATATTGGGCCAACTCTCCCAGTTCTTCCTCAATCCGCAGGAGTTGGTTGTACTTGGCCACCCGGTCGGTTCGTGAAGGAGCCCCGGTTTTAATCTGGCCGGCGTTGGTGGCCACGGCAATATCGGCGATGGTGGTATCTTCCGTTTCCCCGGAACGGTGGGAAACAACGGCAGTATAGCCTGCTCTCTTGGCCATTTCAATGGCATCCAAAGTCTCTGTCAGGGTGCCGATCTGGTTTACTTTGATCAAGATGGCATTGGCGGTGCCGCTGCTGATTCCCTGGGCCAGTTTGCCGGTGGTGGTGACGAACAAATCATCTCCCACCAACTGGACCTTGCCGCCGATGGCCTCCGTCAAGGCTTTCCAACCGTCCCAGTCATCTTCCGACAAACCGTCTTCAATGGAGATAATGGGATACTGGGCCACCAGACCTTGGTAAAATTCCACCATCTCCTTGGAAGTACGGCTGATGTTCTGCCCGGCGAAGACATATTTCCCATCCTGGTACAGTTCCGTTGCCGCCACATCCAAAGCCAACCGGAAGTCCTCTCCAGGTTGATAACCTGCCCGGTTGATGGCTTCCAGAATCACATCCAGGGCTTCTTCATTGGATTTCAAATTCGGGGCAAAACCGCCTTCATCTCCTACGGCAGTGTTCAACCCTTTAGCTTTCAGCACCGCCTTCAGGTGATGGAAGACTTCCGCCCCCATCCTCAGGGCCTCCCCGAAGGAGGCGGCTCCCACCGGCATCACCATGAATTCCTGGATATCCACATTGTTGTCAGCGTGTTTTCCGCCGTTTAAAATATTCATCATGGGCACCGGCAGCACTTTGGCGTTGCTGCCTCCCAAGTAACGATACAGGGGCAGTCCCAGATAGGAAGCAGCGGCTTTGGCCACCGCCAAAGAAACCCCTAACAAAGCATTGGCTCCCATTTTTCCTTTGTTGGGAGTACCGTCAATATCAATCAACAGTTTATCCAATTCTGTCTGGTTCAAAGCATCCATCCCGATAATTTCAGGCCCGATGGTTACATTCACATTGTTGACCGCATCCAGAACCCCTTTCCCCAGGTACCGCTTTTCATCCTTGTCTCGCAGTTCCACCGCTTCATAGGCTCCTGTGGAAGCTCCGGAAGGCACTGCCGCCCTGCCTAACGTACCGTCTTCCAGGTACACATCCACTTCCACAGTAGGGTTGCCTCTGGAATCCAGTATTTCCCGGGCATGTACATCTATAATCTGGGACATCCAACTTTCCTCCATTCATTTTAAATTTGAGACAGGAGAACCGTCCCCTTGTCTTGTCCCCTTGTCTCTTAACTTTGTATTATGAGGCTTTCGCCGGTCATTTCGGCCGGTTTTTCGATCCCTAAAAGCTCCAGCACGGTGGGGGCGATATCCTGCAGGGAGCCCTCCCGGAGAACTGCTTCCCGGTATTGGTCTGACACCAGGATCAAGGGTACCAGGGAAGAAGTATGAGCCGTGTGGGCACCCCCGGTGTCCGTATCCACCATCATTTCGGCATTGCCATGATCGGCGGTGACAATCAGGATCCCCTGTTTTTCCCTGACGGCCCGTTCCAGCCTGCCGATACAGTGATCCACTGTCTCCACCGCTTTCACCGCCGCCTCCAGGACTCCCGTATGTCCCACCATATCCGGATTGGCATAATTGACGATGACCACCTGGTAGTAATCCCTGTTCAACTCCCGGATTAAACGATCGGTAACTTCCGGGGCGCTCATTTCCGGCTTCAGGTTATAGGTAGCCACCTTCGGTGAGGGGATGAGAATCCGGTCTTCCCCCGGGTTGGGAGCCTCCACGCCGCCGTTGAAAAAGAAAGTAACGTGGGCATATTTCTCCGTTTCCGCAATTCTCAGCTGCCTTGCCCCTTGCCGGGACAGGACCTGGCCCAGAGTATTGTCCAGATTCTGGGGAGGAAAGGCAACGGGAGCGTTAATGGTGATATCATACTGGGTCATACAGACATAATGGACCGGGAAAAAACCCAGGGGCCTGGCAAATCCGGCAAAATCCTCATCCACAAAGGTCCTGGTAATCTGCCTGGCCCGGTCCGCCCGGAAATTGAACATGATCAGGGCATCCCCTTCCCGGATCCGGGCCAGGGGCTGCCCTTGTTCATCCACGATGACGGTGGGTTCCACAAACTCATCGGTTACTTTTTCCCCGTAGGATTGTTCCACCGCCATTTGGGCCAGGGTGGCTTTTCTCCCTTCTCCCATGACCATGGCCCGGTAGGCCAGAGCCACCCGTTCCCAGCGTTTATCCCGGTCCATCCCGTAGTACCGCCCCATTACCGTGGCAATCCGGCCAATGCCCAGTTCCCGGCATTTCCCTTCCAAAGCCTTGATATAGCTCAAGCCGCTGGTGGGGGACACGTCCCTGCCATCCAGAAAGGCAGGGATGAAAACTTGGGAAAGTCCCTTGCTTTTAGCCAGGGACAGCAGTGCATACAGGTGATCCAGGTGGCTGTGGACACCGCCGTCGGAAACCAGCCCCATCAAATGGAGAGTGGAGTTGTTGGCCAGCACCTGTTCAATGGCCCGGTTCAGTTCCCTGTTTTCAAAAAAAGTGCCGTCTTTAATGGCCCGGTTAATCCTGGTCAGTTCCTGGTAAACCACCCGCCCGGCACCGATATTCAAATGTCCTACTTCTGAGTTCCCCATCTGCCCGTGGGGCAAACCTACATCTTCCCCGGAACAGCGCAGTGTGGTCACGGGATAGGTTTGTTCCAGCCTCCGGTAATTG
>JAAZDD010000100.1 GCA_012512955.1 Clostridia bacterium | reverse complement strand
GAGTCCAGGATCCTTATAACGGCCAACAGCGGACCATCCCTCTTAGTTCCCAAGTGGCGGTAATCATCGACGGCCGTCCGGGCAGGTTGGATGACTTGCTGCCGGGACAAGAAGTCAGTGTACAGGTTAGCAATAATACTGTGGTAGCTATTAATGCCACTTTTGGACCTTATTTGGCCGGTTATGAAACTCCCCCCCGGCCGCAAGTGAAGTTGGGGCGGGTTAAGGAAGTCCTGGGAGAATATTTAGTGATCACTGATAACGGTCAAGAGGAGGCTTACCGGCTTTCCGCTGAAACCCGTTTAATCAGGGGCAGTCAGCCCGTCAGTCCGAAAGATCTGCGGATTGGGGACCGGGTAAGGCTGGAAGTAGCTGATCCCAGGACAGGCCAGGTCAGTTTGGTGGAAGTGTCCAGCTATGAAGGCTTGGCAGATAAAGTAGTCCGGGGCAGGCTAAATGCTGTCTACCCGGAAGGCAGACAGGTGAGTTTAGTGGATCCCCAGGAGTATTTCTACGGCAGTTGGTATCCCCTGGGTACTTTGGGAGAAGTAGTACTGGACAGCGGAGCGGAGATCTACTTCAACAATCAATTAGTATCTCTTGATGAGTTGCGCAGGGGCTACCTGGGACACGAAGTTTACATTGCTTTAAGCAGCACTCCCGGCAGTCTCCTGGGCAGCAAAATGATGGTCCGTAGCGGGGAATCCCGTCCTTATAACGGCATTATGGACCAGACGGCCTGGGCCTTAAACCGGTTCAGTCTGGTGAAACATGGGGAAATTTTCCTGGTGGATGAAGGTACCATTGCCATCCGGGACGGTAAGCTGGTAGATCCCCAGGATTTTAAAGCCGGCGAACACGTGTTTCTGGAAACAGTCTACACCGGTTCCGGGGAATACAGTGCCTTGATGCAGCATTTCCAGGGAATCCCTCCCCGGTTGAGAATCTATGCCGGTCGGCTGGATGATATTGACCGCCGTTCCTTAGAGCTTTACAGGGCCAGTGAACTGGTAGGAAACCAGTGGCGTTCCATTTCCAGCCGCAACAATCCGGAATTGATTTTCGATAACAAGACGAGAATTTGGGATGCTTATGAGGGAGAGTGGGTTACACCCGACTACCTGGCGGAGAGTCGCTGGAGTGATTGGTACCGGCGGGAGGACGCTATTATCATCGCTGATGAGACTAATAAGATTTTGGCGATGACCATCCGCCACTATGATCCGGATGTGCTAAAAACCAGCGTCGCCCGGGTGGTATCTGCTGACCCGGACCAAAATGTACTCACCCTGGACCGGGTACAGGATTGGAGTGAGGGGTACCAGCGGTGGGTGCCTAACCCTGATTCCGGTCCCGGAACCAGGAGACCCTATCATTTGCAGTTGGATACAGAGGATGCCCTGGTCTACGTAGGCTCCTCTTTCGGCACCATCGGTGAGTTACGACCCGGTGATGTAGTGTATGTAGTTCATTATGCAGAGTATGATGATTACTATGCTTGCCTTATCTTTAAACAATAGGCAGGAGGGACATGGATGCGAAAAGCTATTCTCAATTTTATCTGCGCTCTCACCTTGATTTGTCTTGCGGTTCTTCCTGCTCATGCAGTGGAGCTTCACCTGGAGGAAGGGATTTACAACGAAAGAGAATACCAGGAGGTCATTTTTATCACCGGTGAACCGGTGCTCCTGACCGGCACTGTTCAAAAAGGCGGGGGCCGGGGAGGAAGAGGAAGCAGGGACAATACGGGTAGCTTGTCTACCAGCCTGACTTATAAGCTGCAAAACCAGGATGGGAGCATTACCCTAAACCGGACCGCTTCTTATTCCTCCACTACCGAGACCAAAATGGATAACCGGCAGACTATTTACGTGACTAACCTGGACCGGTTGACGGAGACCATTACCGTCGGCTCCCAGCGGTACACCTTAACTGACTATTTATTCTCCAAGTCTGCCCTGGTGGATTCTCAGCCGGCAGTGGATTATTTCAGCGGTACCTGGACCGGCCGGAAAACCTATTCTGTAAACGGCAATGAAGGTCAAGTCACTGTGGAAACCTGGGGAGATACGGTGGGATATGACCACGCTTGGGGGAGTACCGAAACCCAGCGGATCGACGGTATTATCCGTTTCCAGGGGAATGTGGTTATAGATGATAAGACCTATTCCCAGAATTGGTCGGGAACTTTTCAGGTAAATATCTCTTTCAACAGAACCAGGGATTTGACTTACCATGCCAATGAACCCACTCCCATCAGTTTTGCGGGAGGCTATATTGAAACTATCCAGGAAGAGGGGATTCTCCGGTATGAGGCCAATTTGCCGGAGTTTGACCGGCACGGACTGGTTCGGGACAGCTGGGGAAGGAGGCATGTGACCGGTTCCACCCGGTTGGCCACCATGCCTACCCAGCGATGGCTGCCGGTGCCTTCATTCCGGGATTTGGAAAACCATTGGGCCCGGGGACCCATCTTGGAACTGGCCAGTTTGGAATCCTTTACGACCAAGGGAGATTACTTCGGACCTAGGCTGGATATGTCCCGGTCTGAATTCGCTCATGCACTGGTGCAGCTGACCGATTTGCAGGAGCCACAGGCAGCCCAGGAACAAACCCGGTCTGTTAATCCCTTTGAACGGTTCCGGAACCAAGAAACCCAGGAAGTATCGCCTTTTAGCGATGTGCCTGTAAACCATCCCTCTTATGCCCAGATAAAGGCCATCAGTGAAGCGAATATCATGACGGGAGTTACCCCGGGACGTTTCGCACCCGACGGTACCCTAACCAGGGCAGAGGCGATTACCGCCATGATCAAAGCTTTGGGGTTCGAGCGGCTGGCACCTTTACAGAATCCCGTTACTCCCTTTAACGATGACAGGAACATTCCTTACTGGGCCAGGGATGCCATTTATGTGGCCGCTGAGATGGGGATCGTCAACGGAGATTCCTTCGGCAACGTCATGCCCAATCAGACCATGTCCCGGGCGGAAGCCGCTGTCTTCCTGCAACGGTTTGTCCATTATCTCCAGCATGATTTAAAAACGGAATACCGGGAACGCCTGATCAACTTCCGTTAATTTTCGAAAAAGATAACAATGCATAACTACAGAGGGCCGGTG
>JAAZDD010000099.1 GCA_012512955.1 Clostridia bacterium | reverse complement strand
GAACCGGCCGCCGGGTAGACGCAATCAAATTGCTGCAGGGATACGGCCAGGTAGACCGGGATTTTTTCCAGTCCAAAAGGGCAAACCCCTCCCACCGGATAGCCGATGACCTCCAATACTTCCTCCGGACTCAGCATCCTGGCCTTTTGCTTAAAACAGTCCTTGAATTTCCGGTTGTCAAGGCGGGCATCTCCTTTGGCTACCACCACAATTACTTTATCTTTTAAACGGATAGCCATGGTTTTGGCGATCCGGGCCGGTTCCACTCCCAAAGCGGCAGCCGCCAACTCCACCGTGGCTGTACTGACTTCAAACTCCATGATGGGGTAATTGAGTCCCTTGTCCGCAAAGTATTGCCTTACCCTATCTACACTCATCCTTCTACCTCCTAAAAGTACTCATCAATATTTCTTAACCGGCTGCGCTTATTGGCCAAAAGCCGGGATAGGATTTTGGCTCAAGTTGCCACTATTTTAGCATAAATTGGACAGCCACTCCAGTTTGGGGCAGCATTCGGGAGGATCTGGGAGGAGATGGGAGGAACTTGGAGGATCCCTTTGCTCCTTAGCACTCTCTCTGGCTGAGGCTGTGAGAGGCAATGAGAGGTGGGCTCAGCCTCTTTGACCCCTTGGACAAACCAGTGATATCATGGAAAACAATGTTAAAGGAAAGAAGGGGGGAGAGAAGTCATTTGGGAACCGAAAAGATTGTCATAGAGGATCTCTACAAAGGGTTCGGACATGAACCAGGTAAGGTGTTCCCATTGCTGGAGAAAGGCCTTGGTAAAGATGATATTTTGAAGAAAACAGGTCATACCGTAGCCATCAACAATGCTTCCATTACTGTTGAACAGGGTGAAATCTTCGTCATCATGGGTTTGTCCGGGAGCGGCAAATCCACTTTGGTCAGGTGTGTTAATCGTTTGGTTGAGCCTACCAGGGGTAAAGTGTTGATCGACGGGGAAGATGTGCTGAAGATGAATCCGAAAGAGCTGAGGGAGCTCAGACGCCGGAAAATAGGTATGGTTTTCCAGCGTTTCGGCCTGTTGCCCCATCGGACAGTCATCGGCAACGTAGAATATGGTTTGGAAATTCAGGGGATGCCAAAGGAAGAACGCCGAAAAAAGGCCCAATCTGCTTTAGATATTGTAGGTCTTGCCAACTGGGCCGGAAGCTACCCGGAGAACCTGAGCGGGGGTATGCAGCAGCGGGTGGGTTTGGCCAGAGCATTGGCCAATGATCCGGATATTTTGCTGATGGATGAGGCCTTCAGTGCCTTGGATCCCTTAATCCGGAAAGAAATGCAGAATGAGTTGTTGGAGTTGCATTCGCGGTTGCAGAAAACAATCCTGTTTATTACCCACGATTTGGATGAAGCCTTGAAACTGGGGAACAGGATTGCGGTGATGAAAGACGGGGCTGTCGTCCAGGTTGGTACACCGGAAGAAATCCTGACTAACCCGGCTAATGACTATGTGGCCGACTTTGTGCAGGATGTGGATCGTGGTAAGATATTGACAGCCGGCAGCATTATGATTACCCCGGAAGTAATTACCTCCAAAGACGGCCCCCGGGTTGCCTTGCGTAAGATGAAAGAAACGGGTCTATCCAGTGTTTTTGTGGTAGGAAGCGGCAGAACTTTGGTGGGAATCGTAACCGCCGATGCCGTCCTGACCGGTGATAACCTGGAGACCAAAGATTTGTCCACGGTTCTGATCACTGATGTGCCTACTACTTCACCGGATACCCCGGTTAACGAATTATTTCCCATCGCGGCAGAGACTAAAATTCCCATTTCCGTTATTGATGAAAACAAAAAGCTGTTGGGGATTATCCCCAGAGTCTCCATCCTGGCGGCTATCTCCAAAAAGGAGGTCATCCAATGAATCTACGGATCGGCTATTACTTTAAAGAGTTGATCAGTTGGATGGATGATGTTTTTTCGCCTTTTTGGGACTTCCTTTCCGACGTCATTTACTGGATGGTGACCTCCCTGGAAGGAGAATTTGGCGCAGTACCACCTTACGTGCTCATCGTTATCTTTGCTTTGATCGCCTGGAAGGTGGCAGGACATAAGATTGCGATTTTTACCGTTGTGGCCTTTCTGCTGATCCTGGGAATGGATTTGTGGTGGCCCACTATGCAGACCCTGTCTTTGGTCATCGTGTCCACCTTTATTGCTTTAGGAATTGGTATTCCTTTGGGAATATGGGCCTCCCGCAATGAACGTTTGAATATCATATTACGGCCGGTGCTGGATTTTATGCAGACATTGCCGGCATTCGTTTATTTGATTCCCGCAATCACCTTTTTTACCATCGGTAGGGTACCCGGTGTCATTTCCACCGTGATCTTTGCCATGCCCCCTGCTATTAGGCTTACCAATCTGGGGATCAGGCAGGTGGCGGAGGATGTGGTGGAAGCGGCTCTGGCCTTTGGCTCTACCCCAAACCAATTGTTGTTTAAAGTACAGCTTCCCCTGGCTTTGCCCACCATTATGGCGGGGGTCAACCAGACCATTATGCTTGCTTTGTCCATGGTGGTGATTGCCTCCATGGTCGGAGCTCCCGGCCTGGGAGAAGGAGTTTTGACGGGTATTACCCAGTATAAGTTGGATGTTGGTTTTGAAGCCGGTTTGGCAGTGGTCTTGTTGGCGATGTTTTTGGATCGGGTTACGGAAGCTTTAGGCAAAAAGCATAATAATTAGGGGGTAATATGGTGCAATTATTGAAGAAAACCATGGTGCTGCTGTTGGTTGGCGCGCTGATGGCAGGGTTGGTTGGCTGTCAGAGTGGCGGCGGAGAAGCCGGTGAAAGGGGAGAGGTCAAAGGTACTATTCATTTCGGATATGTGAACTGGGATGAAGCCATCGCCATGACCCACCTGCTCCAAGCCATCATCGAGGATAAACTGGGCTATCAGGTGGAGACTACCCAGGCCGATGTGGGCCCTGTATTCCAGGGTGTGGCTAAAGGCGATTTTGATGCTTTTGTGGATACTTGGTTGCCTGTAACCCATGAGGCTTATCTGGCGGAGTTTGGTGATCAATTTGATCTATATGAAGATCCCGTTTATGAAGGAGCAAGGATTGGCTTAGTAGTTCCCGCTTATGTGGAAATAGATTCTATTGAAGAAATGAATTCAGTCAAAGATAAATTTAACGGTCAAATCGTCGGTATTGACGCCGGGGCGGGGATCATGAGGACTACGGAAACCGCCATCCAGGAATACGGTTTGGAACTGGAACTGGTCAAGAGCAGCGGTCCCGCCATGACTGCCAGCCTGGCAAGTGCTATTGATGATAATGAATGGGTTGTGGTCACAGGCTGGTCCCCCCATTGGAAATTTGCCCGTTGGGAGCTGAAGTATTTGGAAGATCCCAAGGGAATTTACGGAGCTGAAGAGCATATCTATGCTATTGCCCGTAAAGGACTGGAGGAGGACGCTCCTGACGTGGCAAAATTGCTGAAGAATTTTAAGATGAATGATGTTCAGCTAGGTACTTTGGAAGACTATATTAATGAAGGAATGGATCCCGTTGACGCAGGCCGCCGGTGGATGGAAGAAAACCCGGATGTGGTAGATAGCTGGCTTAAATAATTATATGCTGCGGGCGAATCATGTTTATGAAGGCAGGGTGAGTTTGCGGTCCCCTGCGCAAACATGGTTCGCCCGCTCCTTGATCTAGAGGTTAATTTTCCTGTCCAGCAGGTAGGAGGTGCTCAAGAACAATACGAGCAGCATTGCTACGGTAATAACCCAATCTGTGCCGGAATAAAGGATGTCCGGCAAATCGGTAGCTGATTCCGTAAAAGGGGAGAGGGCCAGGTGGGTCTTTTCCAGGAGCCAGGAAATAGCCAGAAAACAGCCGAAAGCGATGAGCCTCCCGTGTCTAAAAGAAGCAAAGACAGTTTTGGCTAAGGTCATTGATAAATAGATAGTTGTCAAAAAACCTATATAGGCGGACAGTAACATCAAAACCAGTTGGCCGGCAGTTAACACCTCACTGAAGCTGAGGCTAAACCCAAAAGGAAGTGCTTCGGCTTTTGCTATAAACAGTGCATCCAAGTAAATAGTCAAAATGATGATCCCAATAACGGCGATGCATTCTACAATAACCGCCAACAGTTTTCCGCCCAGCAGTTGGTAGCCTCGTAACGGTACGGCCAATTCCAAATAGCCCTCATCGCCGAACAGGGTCCGGTATAACCTGCCCACATGGTCGATAAACAAAACAACAGACAGGGCAAAGCATAAACCAATTAAGACAGCAGTCAGGGTTCTGGGGTTTTCGGCTCCTTGCATGAGATTGCTCATCAGGCTCATATTGGCAGCCAAAAAGGTAACGATCCCGGCCAGGAAAAGCTTCCACCGCCTCAGCCATTCATATTTGATCAATTTAAGCATCCCCGTACACCTCCTTGTAAAGCTCTTCAACGGACATGTTTCTGGTTTGCCGCAAATTCTCCACATTGCCCATCAGGGCTACTTGGCCTTCATGAAGGAAGATAACCTCATCCATGATGCTTTCGATTTCTTTGATGATGTGGGTGGCAATGACGACGGCATTGTCTTCATTGGCGGCATCCAAAATCATTTCCAGCACTTTTTCCCGGGAGATGGGGTCCAGTCCGTTAAAGGGTTCATCCAGGAGATACAGCTTTGACTGCCTGGACATGGCCAGCACTATTTTTAAACGTCCCAGCATTCCCGTAGACAGGGAAGATATTTTCTGTTTAGGCTGCAGCCCCATGGCGACCATCCGTTCCTCTGCCTGTTTTGGGCTGAAGTCCCGGTAAAAATCCTGGTAATAGCTTAAGCAATTACCCACGGTCATCCACCGGGGCAAGTGGTTGATGGTAGGCAAATAGGAAACGAGATTTTTGGTAGCCACCCCTGCTTGTTTTCCGGAAACGGAAAAAGAGCCTCCGGTAGGCTGGGTGAGACCGGCAATCAATTTCAGCAGGGTGGTCTTGCCGCTGGCATTGGGCCCCAACAGGCCGTAAATTTTCCCCTCGGTTAGCGCCAGGTTCAGATTATTCAAGACAGTCTTGGTCAGGTATTTTTTCGTAATGCTGTTAACCTTTAACACTTCCATCTTGCTCCCCCTCCATGTATGCTTGTAAGGCTGTTAAGGTTCTTTCCTTACTGAAGCCTAATTCCCGCATTCCCCGGACGAAATTGCCAAGCAACTCCCGGGCCATTTCCTCCTTGATCTGTTCGACGATCGCTTCATTACTTGTGACAAAAGAACCAATTCCCCTCTGGGAATACAGGATTTTCTCCCGTTCCAGCTCCTGGTAAACCCGCTGGACTGTATTGACGTTTACTTGCAGTTCCTTGGCAAAAGCCCTGACCGACGGCATTTTATCTCCTCCCTTTAACTTGCCGGAAACGATGTCTTTCTTGATCCGCTCCATAATCTGCAGGTAAATAGGTATTCTGGTATCGAAGGACATCGGGCCACCTCCTTTGTACCACTGTTATAGGTAAATAGTACACCAGGTCAATATGAATGTCAACCACTAATCCAAAATAATTTTTGCCCGTTAACCTATTACGCAAATGCTCCGGTTTTATTAGAGTGTCGCCAAAAAAAGCTCCTCTTGCAGTAACAGTCTACTGCAAGAGGAGCTTTGGGGTCATTTACGCTTCCGGTTCTCCGTTATTCCAAATGTCTTGCTCCAAATCCTCAATTAGAATCTGGGCTATTTCGGGACAAACCAGATGTTTCGATTTGGTTTCTTCCCCAACGGTAACCGCGGCCACCACATTTGTTTCGGAACCGTAGCTGGTGAAACGAATCTCCCCGTCAGGCAATTTGACGGTCATGATGTAGCCGGCAAGCATCAGGATGTAAGGGGATTCGTCTTCTTTAGCATTATTGATAGCTTGTACGATGGCTTCATATTCGGAGGGATCCAGTTCCCGCACCAGGTCTCCGTTCAAGTCCGTTAATTGGATTGCTTCAATATGGCCGGCTTCTAAACCCTGCCCCAGCCAGGAGATGGTCCCTACTGAGCTGCCTGCGCAACCGGCAAATACCAGAGACAAACTGAGCAGCAAGGCGATCACGCATATTTTCTTCATAATAACACTCCTTACTAATATGGTTAAGGAAGTTGCCAAGCTAAGTTAAACTCCGGAGTATCTTGGCCTTTGACAGTATTTATGGACGCAGAAAGGGGGAAAAGGTTCCCACCCTAGAATTATTGTGCCAATTCTGACATATTTGTTTTATAATAAAAATATGGTAATTATCATCCACCAAGGTAAGGAGGGATCATTTTGAAGCAGATTCTGGTGCGTGCCGAGAACTGTCTGGGGTGTAAGAGCTGTGAATTGGCTTGTGCCGTGGCCCACTCGGAAAGCAAGACCCTTTACGGCGCTGTCTTTGAGTCCCCAAAGCCGCAACAGCGGGTTTTCGTGGAAGGGGACGGTGTCTTCAACTTTCCGCTTCAGTGCCGGCAATGTACGGACAGGCCCTGTGTCCATGCCTGTATGGCCGGTGCCATGTACTTCGATGAGGAGACCGGCCTGGTGCAGTGTGACCGTGTTCGTTGTGTAGGGTGCTGGATGTGTGTGATGGTTTGTCCTTTCGGTGTCATTGCTCAAGGTGAAGATCACCGGGCAGTCAAGTGTGACCGCTGTCGAGAACTGGATTACCAACCGGCCTGTGTAGAAGCCTGTCCTACCAAAGCACTTCAGTTTGTTCCTGTTTCCCGGTTTACCCAAAGTGGACGAAAATCTTATCTGGCGCAAATTGCCAAGGAGGTTGAATAAGATGACCATGGTCAAAACGATTGAACCTGCGGCGGAAGTATTGTTGAAAAAAGCGGCTCAGGATAATGTGGAAACCGTTTTCGATCGTTATGAAGCCCAGCAGCCCCAGTGTGGCTTCGGCAGCCTGGGTAT
Source organism: Clostridia bacterium (assembly GCA_012512955.1). Classification (GTDB taxonomy): domain Bacteria; phylum Bacillota; class DULZ01; order DULZ01; family DULZ01; genus JAAZDD01. The sequence continues at coordinate 19,359 of JAAZDD010000099.1, read as the reverse complement.
CTGCTGCCGTCACTGTATCCAGGGACCATGCCGCATCGATCCCTTCGGTAACGGTCCCAGAGCGGGAATCTGTGGTGCTACCGCTGAGGTGATCGTCACCAGAAACCTCCTGAGACAAGTGGCCGCCGGAACCGCCGCCCATGTGGATCATGCCTATGAAGCGGTGGAAGCCCTTGAATTGGCGGCTGAAGGCAAAATAGATTATGAAATTGCCGACGAGAAAAAGCTCCTGGCTATTGCTCAGACCCTGGGGCTGGAAACGGACGGAAAGGATAAAAAGGAACTGGCCATGGCGGTGGTGGAAGCGGCCTACCAGGATTTTGGCAACCATACGGGAAAACCCATCCGCTGGCTTACGGCTAATGTTCCTCAGGAAAGGCTGGCTGTTTGGGAGAGTCTGGGCATCCTGCCCCGGAACCCGGACCGGGAGATCCGGGAGGCACTGCACCAGACCACCATGGGTATGGATGCGGATCCGGTCAACCTGGTTTTGGCTACCGCCAAACAAGGTCTGGTAGATGGCTACTCTGGCCTGATACTGGGCACCGATATTCAGGATATTCTTTTCGGTACCCCCATGCCTGTGGTCACGGAAGCCAATCTGGGAGTACTGCAAAAGGATAAAGTAAACATCATTGTTCACGGTCACGTGCCTCTCCTTTCCGAAAAGATTGTCTATTGGGCCAGGGAGTTGGAGGATGAAGCCAAAGCCCAGGGCAGTCAGGGGATTCAGGTGGCAGGTATTTGCTGCACCGGCAATGAGGTGTTGATGCGTCAAGGAGTGCCCCTGGCCACCAATTACCTGGCCCAGGAATTGGCCATCGTCACCGGAGCGGTGGATGTCATGGTGGTGGACGTCCAGTGCATTATGCCTTCCTTGGCCAGGGTGGCCGCTTGTTACCATACGGAGTTGATTACCACTTCGCCCATTGTGAAAATCCCGGGAGCCACTCATGTGTCTTTCTCCCTGGAAAATGCTGATGAGGCGGCCCGGGAGATCGTCCGGAAAGCAATTGCCAACTTTGCCAAAAGGGATGAGAATAAAGTTCAAATTCCCGATTACAAAGCCAAGGTTGTTGCCGGTTTCAGCGTGGAAGCCATCGTGGAGGCATTAGCCAAACTCAACGGGGAAGATCCTTTAAAGCCCTTGGTGGATAACATTGCTAACGGTAATATCGTGGGTGTGGTAGCTACTGTCGGCTGCAACAATGCGAAAATAACCTAGGATCAATTCCATATTGAGCTGGTGAAAGAACTGCTGAAAAAGAATGTTCTGGTAGTAGCCACCGGCTGTTCCGCCCATGCTTTGGCCAAGGCAGGTTTTCTCAATTCCGAGGGAACGGAGAAATATGCGGGAGAAGGGCTTAAGGCAGTGCTGACTGCCATTGGGGAAGCAGCCGGCCTTGGCGGACCCTTGCCGCCGGTACTCCATATGGGCAGTTGTGTTGATAATTCCCGGATCGGAGACCTGGTCACCGCTTTGGCCAGGTACTTGAAAGTGGACAGTGCTCGCTTGCCGGTAGCCGCCAGCGCTCCCGAACCCCAGCATGAAAAAGCCCTCAGTATCGGTACCTGGGCAGTGGCCATGGGCATTACCACCCATTTGGGTGTGGTACCGCCGGTGCTGGGCAGTCCGGAAATTGCCAAGCTCCTGACTGAGGGTTTAACTGAAGTCATCGGCGGAAAATTCTATGTGGAAACAGATCCGGTCAAAGCAGCGGAAGGGTTAATTGCCGACATCCGTACCAAACGGGCAGAACTGGGCCTGCCCAATTAGGGGGCGGCGGCTATGAAATATGTAGTAGTAGGCAACAGTGCTGCCGGTTTATTTGCCGTGGAAGAAATCCGCCGCCGGGACCCGGAAGGTGAAATTACCGTCTTGACGGCGGACAATGTACCCTATTACTCTCGCTGTTTAACTACCTATTATATAGCAGGGGATATTCCGTTGGGACGGCTGTACCTGAGGCCCGATGATTTTGCTCCCCGGCTGGGTTTGGAGATTGCTTATGGGGCGGAAGTCACCGGTCTCAATGTTCAGAAACAGGTAGTCATCACTCAGGACGGCAGGGAGTGGCCCTATGACAGGCTCCTGTTGGCCACGGGGGCTTCCGCCAATACTTTGACTGTTCCCGGGGCAGATTTGCCGGAAGTATTCACTCTGCGGCATATGTCCGATGCCAGGGCCATCGATGCTTTGATCCCTTCCTGTCGAGAAGCGGTAGTGGTGGGCGGGGGGCTGGTGTCCCTGAAATCGGCTTATGCCTTGCTGAAAAGGGGATTAAAGGTGACGGTGGTGGTTTCTTCCACCCGGGTTCTTTCCCAGATGCTGGATAACCGGTCTGCCCGTTACGTGGCCGGGCACCTGGCTAACCATGGCTTGAATCTCATCTTGGGTGCCGATGTGGCCGGGATCAACGGCGGGGAGCATGTGGAAAGCGTTACTTTGTCCGACGGCAGGGAACTGGCGGCCCAGCTGGTGATTGTCGGTAAGGGGGTCCGGCCCAATACCGGTTATTTAGCCGGTTCGCCCATTGCTGTAGGTCAGGGAATCCAGGTAAATGATCGTTTGGAAACCAGTGCGCCCAATGTATATGCAGCCGGAGATGTGGCGGAAACCTGGGACCGGGTATTGGAGAAGTACACCGTCAACGCCACCTGGCCCAATGCCACCGCTCAGGGTCGCATTGCCGGTGCCAATATGACCGGAGCCGGTGAAAGGTATTTGGGCTCTATGGGATTCAATTCCGTTGACTTCTTTGGTTTATCGGTGATTTCCGCAGGTGTGGTCAAGCTCCCCGCTTTGGCCAACGAAGGGTCAGCCTGGCAGGTCAGGGAACAGTGGAAGCCGGGACCCTGGGGAATTCCGGCTTATCAAAGGTTGGTCTTCAAAGACGAAATCCTGAAAGGATATGTGTTGCTGGGGGATACCAGCAGAGCAGGAATCCTCACCGGTCTTATCCGGGAGGGTAAACCTTACCGGTCCAGGGTGATGGAAGCATAGATGTGATCAAAAACTCCTTTCGCTGCCGGTCAGCGGATGGAGTTTTTTGGTATTATTGGTCATTTGGGGGTTGTACTGGGATATCTTTTGGTATAATAAACCTATCCCAGGCCAATCCAGAAAGGATGATTGATTTGAGCAATAACCCGGTAGTAACCATTGAGATGGAAAGCGGGAATGAGATTAAAGTGGAGCTGTATCCTGACGTGGCACCTAATACGGTCAATAATTTTATTTCTTTGGTTCAAAAAGGATTTTACGACGGGGTGATCTTTCACCGGGTGATACCCGGCTTTATGATTCAGGGAGGAGATCCTACCGGCACCGGAACAGGAGGTCCAGGCTATTCCATCAGAGGAGAGTTTACCAGAAACGGTCACGAAAATAACCTGCAGCATGACCGGGGTGTCATTTCCATGGCCAGGACCATGGCTCCCAATTCCGCCGGTTCCCAGTTTTTTATTATGGTGGCTAAAGCTCCCCATTTGGACGGTGATTATGCAGCATTCGGGAAAGTGGTTTCCGGGATGGAGGAAGTGGACAGGATTGTAGCGGTAGAAAGAGATTTCCGGGATAAACCTTTAGAGGATCAGCGGATGAAAAAAGTCACCGTGGAAACTTTCGGTGTGGAATACCAGGAACCGGTGAAAGTATAGTTGGTATTTCCGGTAAAAGCCCTGCCCGCAGGGCTTTTTTTACGTCTTTATTAATAGTACTATTAGTTGTTATTTTGTTGTTCTAAGATGGTAATCTTTATGTTATGATTGTGCTTAGGAATAATTACTATGCGAGGTTATTGCAATGGTAATTAGGATCTTAAAGGAGAAGATGAGCAAGAAGATGCGCAATCTGAAAGGATTTCTTATTTATGGAGCAGTCATTGGTACAATTATTATGTTATTGCTGGTTTATGCGGGTGTTTCCTTCGGGTTTCAGTGGTCTACTGCCAAGCAAGCTTCCGATCGGGCAAAGAAGATGGCAGAAATCACTGCCGATTCTCTTTACTTGTTGATGGAACGAGGCTGGACCAAAGAGGAACTGCAGGCCTACTTAACCGCCAGCGGTGCTTCTGACAAGGAACGGCATGTTTCGGTGGCTTACTACAGTCGAGATGAGCTGGAGGTTTTGCAGCTTGGCGATCAAATAATTCAGAATGGTCAGAGAGGCGTTCAAGTTCTGGATAGTGAAAAAATCAGTTTTCTTTATCCCCAGGTGGGCACCGGAAGGTGTGTTGTCTGCCACAGTGACCTAGAGGAAGGGAGTGTCCTGGGAGTTTTAACGGTGACAGAAGACCTGGCGCCGGTTATGCAAGTGGTCAGACGGGATACCTTTTTTTACCTGCTATTTTTGTTCCCCTTTCCCATCCTAGGGGCTGTTGCCATCTCCCGTTTTTTGACGGGAAGACTGGATCGCTCTTTACAGGAGCTCCAATCCAGACTCCAGCGGATTAATAGGACTGATGATTTAAGATATTTGGAAACTAATAATATTGATTTGACTTTTGATGAGATTAATTTTCTCTATGCGGAACTGAAAAATTTAGCCCAGAGACTACGCGGCATTGCTGTGGATAAGGATATTTTAGAATTTGAAGTCAGATTATTGGAAAAGTTCATTATTACTTCAGAAGTGGTCAAGGACTGGAAAGAGCATGTCAACAGGCTGATCATAGAAATCAATCAAATTGTGGATGTACATGTAATTTTTTCCTTGTTCAAGGTGGAGGCCGAGGATTTTGTCCTGGAAGTCTTTTGGTTGTATACTCCCAGTCAAAAAACAAAAAAAATAGTGGAAGAAGTCATCAGAACCCAATTAGCTTCCTCGGAGATTTTCCGCAATCAGGAACATGTGGGAGTGCGCATTTATCATAATGTGGCCGTAGGGGACCAGCAACTGGAGGAAATAGATGAAAGCAAAATTTACTTTCAAACAAAATCCCTGTTCCTGGAAACACCCCAAATCGGCGGCATTGTGGGTATTGGCGTAAGCTCCAGACTCAAACCGGACAGTACCAGAATGCTGGTCATTGAAGGAGTGCTGACTACTTTACTCAATGTCATCGGCTCCGTAAAAGCCGTTTACAAGTACACCAAGGAATTGGAATATTTCGCCACCCGGGATCCTTTGACTAACCTGTATACGCAACGGGTTTTCTGGGAGCTTTTGGAATACGAGGTTGGCCGGGCTGACCGTCGTAACTATAAGTTTTCGGTAATCGTCATTGACTTGGATGACTTCAAACTGGTTAATGATCTGCATGGCCATTTGGTCGGTGACAAGTTTTTGCAGGAAACGGCTGCCATAGTCAGAAAATGCCTGCGCAAAGATGATATTTTATCCCGTTACGGCGGGGATGAGTATGCCATTATTCTGCCTTATGCTGATCAGGAGCAGGCTTACTCGGTGGCCCAGCGCATCAGCAAGACTTTACAAGAGTATACACTGGAATTAGACAACGGAAGTAAAGCCAGAGCCACCGCTTCCATCGGAGTGGCAGTCTACCCTGATCATGGTGAGAACGCCAAGGACCTGTTCTTAATCGCAGATAACATGATGTACAAAGCCAAGTCCATGGGTAAAGATCGGATTGGCATGCCCAGTAACGAGGATGTAATCAATATTTTTAAAATCATTGAAGATAAAAACATGTTGCTTATCAAAGCCTTGGAGGAAAACAAAGTCAATCCCCATTTCCAACCGATTATGAATGTTACCGATGACCGGATTGAGGCTAATGAGGTATTAATGCGGATTGATCTGCCCGACCAAATTATGCATGCCGGGGATTTCATTGAAATTGCGGAAAGCATGGGTATTATCAGCAAACTGGATTTTATGTTAATGGAGAAAGCACTGGCTAAAGTAGCCAAGGAAAGCTATCAAGGCTATCTGTTTTTCAATTTATCCCCCAAGGCTTTGATTGTCAGTGACTTTTTGTTGAATATCAGGGCATTGGTTCATCATTTTGGTATTGATCCGGCCAAAATAGTGTTTGAGATCACGGAACGGGATACGGTGAAGAACTTAACCATGCTGAGTAAATTTGTCAACGAATTAAAACGGGAAGGGTTTAAATTTGCCATCGATGATTTTGGTTCCGGTTTTTCTTCTTTCCAATATATTAAGCGGTTACCCATCGACTTTGTCAAAATTGAAGGTGATTTTATCAGGAGCCTTCCCGGCAATGGGGGAATGGACCGGGCGATTGTGATGAGTATTGTCACTTTGGCCCGGGAACTGGGTATCACGACGGTGGCTGAATTCGTTGAGGACGAGGAAGTCTACCGGCGCATAAAAGAGCTGGGTATTGATTATGCACAAGGTTATTATATCGGACGTCCCTCTTTTGAACTAACCAAATCATAACCTATGATTACCTGCTATTTATCCTGTAATATTGGGCAATCTAGAGACACAAGCTAATTAATCTTTTTGGAGGTTAGGAAATTGCAAGGGACTGTAAAATGGTTCAATGCGGACAAAGGTTTTGGCTTTATTGAGAGTAACGAAGGTGAGGATGTATTTGTCCATTATTCTGCCATCCAAAGTGAAGGGTTTAAAACGTTAGAAGAGGGCCAAAAAGTGGAGTTTGAAATAGTAGAGGGAGCTCGCGGTCCGCAAGCTTCCAATGTAGTTAAATTGTCATAGCTGATAAACAAAAAGGGCATTTCCGGTGGAAACGGAAGTGCCCTTTTTATATTGTAGTAGTATAATAATAGTTATATGACTTCCATTTTATGAAACAGCAGGTGATGTATTAATGCAGGTCCAGTTTTCTAACCTAATTATTTTAGTTATCCTGGCAGTTGCGGTAATAGGTAATAAAAAGGCGGTGGCTTTGGCCGCTGCTTTGGTGCTGGTGATTAATCTCATTGGTTTGGATGGGTTGATTTTCCCCTTTCTGGAAGCCCGGGGGATTGAGTTGGGTATTGTGGTATTGACAGCGGCTATTCTGATACCCCTTGCTTCCGGCAAAATCAGCGGCCAGGAAGTAATGGCCACTCTAACGAATGTACGTAGCTTGCTGGCTATTATTATTGGTATTGCAGTGGCTTTTCTGGGAGGTCGCGGTGTGACTCTGATGACTGCCGAACCGCAGCTGATTACGGGAGTAGTGTTCGGAACCATCATCGGAGTTTCCTTTTTTAACGGGGTGCCGGTTGGGCCCTTAATTTGTTCCGGCATCTTGTACTATCTGTTTAAGCTGTTTCATGTATAAAGAAGCGGAAAGGAACCTAACGGGCAGGTTCCTTTTTGTTGTTTATTTTTCTTTCGATGGCTTCTATTTTATCTTTGTGGGCACCATGGAGATTGGTTTTTTTCAGCAGCTGTTGTAAAGAACGTCCTTGCCGGATATATAATTGCCTGTCGGCCAGCTTCATGGTTTACCTCCTCTCGTCTCATTGTATTCATAATATTCCCATTTATTCCTTTTTTAGACTTATCCTTATTTATTTTCATAGTTTCTGTTGTTAACTGACTTAAGCTTTGATAAATTTAAGTAAGCAACGAAGAAAAAATGGGGGTCTAAGGGTGAAAAGAAGCAAAAAACTGGTTATGGTACTGGTCTTCTTGCTGGTAGCGGGCGCAGGAGCTTATGTCTTTGCTAAAGCACGAAACGGGGGAGGCGTGCCGGTGACGACCTTTGTGGTAAAGCAGGAACCCATGGTCGTCAAAGTTTTTGCTACAGGAAGGGTAAAGACCCTGGCGGAAGAAACACTGTTTGCTCCTTATCCGGGTATGGTAAGAGAACTGGCGGTGGAGGCAGGAGAACAGGTAGAGGAGGGACAAAGGTTACTCCTTTTTGATACCGATGAGTTGGCCCGTAAAGTGAGGGAGGCAGAGGCCCGGCTCCGGTTGGAGGAGGCCAATCTGCAAAAAGTCCAAGCAGGTCCCAGGGAGGAAGAACTGGATAAGGCCAGGATCAGGCTGGAGCAGGCGGAGTTATTATTGACCAATGCCAAACGGAAACTGGAAAGATTGGAAAGCCTGTACGAAGCGGGGGCTACTACCGCTGAAAATCTGGAAGCTGCTAAACAGGAGGTAGCCAATCAAGAATATGCCCTAATGATTGCCCAAAAAGAATTTGAGATTATCACCGGGGGAGAACAGCCGGAAGTGCTGGAGGCCATGGAAGCCCAAAAGAGGGAGGCGGAGAACAGTCTATTGGCCCTGCAAGAACAGTTGGAGCAGGGTGTAGTCAAAGCTCCCATGACCGGCACAGTTTTGGATGTTCTGGTCAAGCCGGGGCAAATGGTAACCCAAGGAGCCGGTTTACTGGTCATTGGCGATGTGAGTGAGTTGATTGTAGAGGTGAATATCGGTGAGGGGGATGCCAGGGAACTGGCTTTGGGACAAAGGGTTGAAGTAACAGGTATCTCCTTTGCCGGGACCTATCCGGGAACAGTGACCAAAATAGCTCCCGCGGGCAGAATCATTTCCGGCAGCCAGCCCCAAACGGTTATTCCCGTGGAGGTTTCCCTGGAGGGAAGTCCTTCCATTAAACCCGGGGTTTCAGCAGAAGTGAATATTATTACGGCCGATCATCCTGAAGCAATTGTCCTGCCCTATGAGGCAGTGATCGATGATGAGGATGGCCGGGAATGGGTGTTTGTGGTCAAAGATGGCAAAGTGGAGAAAAGGGCTGTGATTCTGGGGGTAGGTAATGAACTTTACCGGGAAGTATTGGACGGAGTTTACGTGGGTGAGGAAGTAGTCTTAAATCCGCCTGCTGATTTGGAAGACCGGGCGGAGGTAAAAGTGCTGCCCCAGGCTAAAGGGACAAGTAGGTGACCACATGGTTAAGCTGGAAAAGATCCATAAGATTTATGATACGGGTGCCACCCAGGTACATGCCCTGGTGGAGATCAATTTGGAGATTCAAAAAGGGGAGTTTCTGGCGGTTATGGGACCTTCCGGGTCCGGAAAGTCTACCCTGATGAATATTATTGGGCTCCTGGACAGGCCCACAAGAGGCAGCTATTTTTTGGAAGGAAAAGAGGTCAGCCAATTGGATGAGGAAACCCTGGCCCGCACCCGCAACCGGCATATCGGTTTTGTTTTTCAGACTTTCAATCTGCTGCCCCGGGCGGATGCTTTGCGCAATGTGGAGTTGCCCATGCTGTATGCAGGTATTAAGCCAAGACAAAGACGGGCCAAAGCACTGGAGGCCCTGGAACGGGTGGGGCTGGCTGATCGACTGCTTCATAAACCCAATGAGCTTTCCGGAGGGCAAAAACAGCGGGTGGCCATTGCCCGGGCTATCGTCAACAAGCCGTCGGTGATCTTGGCCGATGAGCCTACCGGTGCTTTGGATACCAGGACCGGAGAGGAAATTATGGCTTTGTTCCAGGAACTCAATGAGGAAGGAGCTACTATTGTGGTGGTTACCCATGAAACGGATATTGCCAGACATGCCAAGCGGGTTGTTCAGATCCGGGACGGGCGTGTCCTAACAGACCGGGCGGTGACCGAACCTTTGCAGGCTAAAAAAGTTTTGCAGCGCTGGGAAGAGGTGGGCCGATGAATATCCTGGAAAGCGTGCAGGTGGCCCTGGAAGGTATTTGGACCAACCGGCTCCGGTCTTTTCTGACCATGCTGGGGATTATTATCGGAGTAGCCGCCGTGATTGGCGTCGTAGCCATTGGCCAGGGCAGCCGAAGTGTCATCTTAAGTGAGTTTGAAAAAATAGGCTCCAATTTGTTTATCATCTATACCCGCTGGGAGGAAGGGAAGCCTCCCCGGACCTGGGAGGATTTAACTCTACGGGATGCGGAGGTTCTTCAGGAGTTGGTACCGGAGATCCAGCTGATGGCTCCCATTACTTTTTCCCAAGCTACTGTTACGAGCGGTGATAAAAATAAAATGGCCCGGCTTTACGGCACTACTGCCGGCTACGAGGAAATCAGAAATGTGGAATTGGCCAGAGGACGATTTTTTACCGATGATGACAATAAAGCAGTGCGCAGCGTGGTGGTTATCGACAGCGAGCTGGCAGAAGAATTGTTCGGCAGAAAGGATCCGTTGGGGCGAAAGGTAGTAGTGGGCGGCCACCCGATGGTGGTGATCGGTGTGGTCAAAGTAACGGATTCCCTGTTGGGAATGGACGATACCAGGGAAGTCTATTTACCCATCAATACCCTGCATAAAGCCTTCCAGACCCGCTATATCCACCAGTTGGAAGGGAAGGCGGTCACCAAAGATGTTGTTGACTTGGCCATGGAACAGGGTATCCGGATTTTGGAACGGCGCCACGGAAAAGACTTTTCCCGGGGAGTTACCCTGGAATCAGATTTGGAGATGGGTAACCGGATCTTGGGTATCCTGACCTTGGTGATTGGCAGTATTGCCGGTATTTCCCTCTGCGTCGGGGGAATTGGAGTCATGAATATTATGCTGGTGTCGGTAACGGAAAGAACCAGGGAGATTGGTTTGCGAAAAGCCTTGGGTGCCAGGCGGAAAGACATCTTGCTTCAGTTCTTGATTGAGTCGGTAACTATTTGTCTGATCGGTGGGTTTATCGGCTTCTTGTTAGGCATTGGGTTGGCTTTGGCGATTGCTGCTGTGGCCAAGTGGCCTCCTGTCCTCTCCTGGTGGCCGGTTATCCTGGCTATTGCCTTTTCTTCAGCAGTAGGCATCTTTTTCGGCTTGTATCCGGCCAATAAAGCGGCCAAGTTGGATCCCATCGATGCTTTAAGATATGAATAACATGATTAATTTTAAAGGGGCACTTCCGATAGGGAGGTCCCTTTTTGATTCTGTGGAGGACTTTTCCAGCATTTTCGGGTTAGAATTGCATCGCGTCATTAGTAAATTTTGCCATCGGGGATAGCTTGGCATATTGGGAAAAACAGGGCATAGGTATAAAAGACGGAATATTCTGCCATAATAGCAAATGAATTTTCCTTTAAAGAGGTGTTAAGGGTGTTTTTCGCAGACAAAAGCACAGGTTTTCTCCAGGGTGGGCTGAAACAGGTGCTGGGTGTTACTTTGGTAATCGGGTTTCTTATTACCGGATTGGCCGTAGCTGTTAAAACAGTAGAAGTGGTAGACCGGGATGAAACCATTACCCTAAAAACTGTTGCCCTGACTGTTGATGCCGCTTTGACACTGGCCGGGATGGAATTGGGTCCCCATGATCAGGTGCTGCCCGGTCCGGACCGGCCGGTAAAGGAAGGCATGACCATCAAAATTTTAAGAGCGAAACCCGTTGAACTGGAGGTTGACGGCCGCCGGTGGGTTGTCCGGACAGTAGTGTCCGATGTCCATGAACTGCTGGCGAGGGAAGGAATTCAATTGGCCGAGCTGGATCAGGTGGATGCGGGTCAGCACCGGGACGGGACAAAATGGATTAAAGTCACCAGGATCACGGAAGAATTGCTGGAAGAACGGGTTGAGGTGCCCTATGAAACCTTCAGGCAGCCTGACAACCAGTTGCATCAAGGTCAGCAAAGGATCCTGGTCCCCGGTCAAAATGGGGTGGTTCTTAACAAAATCCGGGTCGTTAAAGCCGACGGAGTTGAAGTAGCCAGGGAAGTGGTCAGCAGCCGGGTATTGGCCCAGCCCCAAAAAAGCGTTGTTGCTTACGGAATTGGCGGTAACCAGACGGTGGCTGCCCGCCAGGCACCGGGAAATGTTAAAAAAGTGATGACCATGGAGGCCACCGCTTATACCCATACGGGAAACCCAACGGCTACCGGTATTTATCCTTATAGAGGAATTGTGGCGGTAGATCCGAAAGTGATTCCCCTGGGCAGCAAGCTGTATGTGGAAGGTTACGGTTATTGTGAAGCTCAGGATACAGGAGGAGCCATTAAAGGAGATCGGATTGATATCTTTTTGGATTCCAGGGCGGAATGTTTTGAATGGGGTCGCAGAGTGGTGCAAGTTTACCTGTTAGAATAAAGCTGACAGAAAAAGACAATTTATCCCAAAGGGATTAAGCTTTTTGTGGCGAATATTTACTACGCTGACTAACTGCCAAAGATTAGCCGCAAAAAGCGGCGGAAATGGGAGGTACAGCATGGAAAACGGGATAAGCAAAGGAACCCAGGAAGCGGACTCAGGCCCTAAATGGAAGAATTACCTGTGGGTCGTGGTTTTGCTCCTGGTAGTCAGTTTTGCCATCACCGGCTATGCTTGGGCTAGAAAAGATGTGCAGTTGGTTGACGGCGGAGAACTGAAAAAAGTTACTTCTTTTGCACAAACTGTGGGTCAGTTGTTGGCCGATGAAGGGGTAATCCTTGGGGCTCACGACCAAGTGGAACCTTCATTGGACACACCGTTAAAGAAAGGGATGCAAATTACTGTTAGCCGGGCCTTTTCGGTAACGGTGCAAGTTGACGGTCAAATTTTGGAAGTACACACTTTACCGGTGACGGTAAGGGAAGTATTGCACAAAGCTATGGTCAGTTTGGGGCCTGAGGATCAAGTGACGCCGGACCTGGAGGAGCAAGTTCAACCAGGCCAGGAAGTGATCGTTACTCGGGTTACCACTGAGGAGGTCGTAGAGGAAGAAGAAATACCCTACCAAGTGGTTCGTCACCAGGATCCCACTTTGGAGCGGGGTCAGACTAAAGTAGTGCAGAAAGGACAGAATGGCCTCACCCACAACACTTACCGGGTCACTTATATCAACGGGGAAGAGGTCAGTAGAGAGTTAGTCAGCAAACAGGTAGTAAAGCCCCCTGTGAACGAGGAAATTCAGGTTGGAGTGCTGCAAGTGGTTTCCAGGGGAGGTGTAGATAAACGTTTCCGGGAAGCCAAAACGGTAATCGCCACCGCATACGCACCGACAGGCAATCGTACCTATACGGGGACCTGGCCTAAGCGGGGCACAATAGCGGTGGATCCAAAGGTGATCCCCCTCGGCACCGAACTGTATGTGGAAGGCTACGGGGCAGGGAAAGCGGAAGACATAGGTAGTGCCATCAAAGGCAACCGCATTGATGTTTTCGTGGACACCGAGGAAGAAGCCGTAAAATGGGGGCGGAGAAAAGTCAAAGTGTATATTCTGGAATAACCTGGACCGGGGTAAACCCGGTCTTTTTATTCACTCATCTTTGACTTCAGTTGCCGTGACAGTCTTACCGGAAGGGAGGCTGAACAGACTGTTATCATTGTGCAGGGGACTGAAGACGGATGACTGCCTGCCCTTCATTCAAGTTGTAGCCTGTGGATAATTGGGGTATAATTTAATAGCGGATTGATGTCTGCAAATAAAAGTCGGGGTAACAAGATAATGGAAGGCAAATTGGCTGCTCAAACCAGGAGTTTATTGAATAAATATAATTTGCGTCCCAAAAAAAGATTTGGGCAGAATTTCCTGGTGGATGAAAGAATTATCCAGGGAATTCTAGCTGCTGCCCGGCTGTCTCCTGAAGACACGGTGGTAGAGATTGGCCCCGGACTTGGGGGATTAACCGTTCAACTGGTGCAAAGGGCGGGACGGGTCTTGGCTGTGGAAGTGGATGGGGCCCTGATTCCTCCTTTGAAGGAGCAGTTGGCTTCTTATCCGGGTTTTCGATTGCTACAGCAGGATATCCTGAAGCTGGACCTGGACGGAGCGGTAGCCGAGGCCTTTGGCCCCATTACACAACCCTACAAGGTAGTGGCCAATTTGCCTTATTATATTACCACTCCCATTTTGATGCGTCTTTTGGAAGAAAAATATCAAATAAATATAATGCTGCTGATGATGCAGAAAGAAGTAGGGGAGCGGATTAAGGCGGCTCCCGGCACCAAAGATTACGGCGCCTTATCGGTTGCTGTCCAGTATTACACCGTCCCCGAGTTGGTGCTGCGGGTTCCCCCCAGTTCCTTCAAACCGGCTCCGGAAGTGGAATCGGTGGTCATGAGGCTGACCAAAAGGGAAGTACCGGCAGTAGTTACCAAGGACGAAAAACTCTTTTTTCAGGTAGTCAGGGCTTCCTTCGGCCAGCGCCGGAAGACGCTGGCCAATGGGTTGGCGAGTTTTTTCACAAGCCTGCCTAAAGATCAAATCATCTGTCTCTTGGAAAAAATCAACATTGATCCTGGCATACGGGGAGAACAATTAGGGTTGGCGGACTTTGCCGGGATTGCCGATGCGCTTTATGAACTGTTAAATGCCGAAGGGTTACGGGAAAGCAGGTGAAGCCATGGAAAAATTTACAAGCCCCAGTAAAGGCCCTTTGAGTTTTGAGGAGATGTATGAGGATATTCTTCGCTTTATGGAGCATCTTCCCCAAGGGGCTTACAAACTGATTATCGGGTCCGATTCCCAGGTAAGGGATGAAACCTGCTTTGTGACTGCCGTGATCATCCATCATGTAGGTAAGGGAGCACGCTATTACTATTCCAAAAGCTTTCACCGGCGGATCACCAGCCTCCGGCAGCGCATCTTTTACGAAACGGCTTTAAGTCTCAACGTGGCCGGTCAATTGGCGGAACGCCTTTCCCAAGACGGGCTGGAAGACTTGGATGTGGAAATTCACCTGGATGTAGGTACCAACGGAGAGACTAAAGAACTGATCAGGGAGATTGTGGGAATGGTAACAGGCAACGGTTTTGAGGCGGTGATCAAGCCGGATTCCTCCGGTGCTTCCAAAGTAGCAGACAAGTATACCAAGTGAGTATAAGCTCCCGGCTTTGCGGCAATACTGGTAAGAAAGAATTTACCAGGGGGAGAGTAAATGGCACGGGAGAAAACACTGAGAAATATCAATGAGCGAATGGAAATGTACAGCCTGTTTTTAAAGGTTGCCCAAAAGATACGGGAGGAAAAGCGCAGAAAATAAAAAAGGCCGCGAGGGGCCTTTTTTATTTGGCAAAAACATGATTACCAATGCGCTTGATAATGGGCCTGGACCAGATCCAGGAACTGGTTGCTGTAGCCGGATTCCAGTAGTAGAGGGCACCTCCCGAAGGGTCCCTTCCGGCTAAAGCTTCCTCTACCGCTCTCCAGGCGGTGGCGTCAGGTTCCAGGTAAAACTGGCCGTCCTGTACGGCAGTAAAAGCCAGAGGCTGAAAAATAACTCCTTGAATGGTGTTGGGAAAATCTGGGCTTTTTAACCGGTTAAGAATAACCGCAGCTACTGCCACTTGCCCCTCAAAACTATCCCCACGTGCCTCCCCGTATACTGCCTGGGCCAGATAACGCTTATCCTGTGCAGAAACGGAATACCTGGTTCGACCGGATACATTACTACGAGATGCAGTATTTGAGGTGGGAATTGTTAAAACCTGCCCCGGGTAAATCACTGTACTTTTCAGACCGTTATAATTAATTATGTCTTGTTGACTGACCTGAAAGCGTTGGCTGATAAAATAGATACTGTCTCCCGGGCGTACAGTGTACCTGGTGGTAGCTGCCCCAGCGTCAGCAGGAGTCAAAATGATCAAAAACATTGCCAGCCCACTGAGAAGCAGCATCTGCTTGAGATTTAACAGCTCAAACCTCCTCCTTCCTCCTCTTGTAGAGTATACAATACAGCCCATTATCATCAACCATTATAATGGAGCATGGCAAAGATTGCATTGTGATATGGTTGGCAGAGGAGGAAGGAATTGGACAGGCTTTATTGGGCCAAAAAAGAATTCAACAGTTCCCATTTGCGGGCCGGGTGATAGCCTAGGAACTCTTTCCCTTGGTACCAACGTGAGCGGGGCCGTCCCTCCAGGATGGACATTGCCTCAAGACAGTCTCCGATAATGGTTTCCGCGATTAACTCCCCATGCTTATTATCTCTAATCCGGGATTGCAGTTCCTGGTGGGTGATACCGGCACCGACACCGATCTTGAGATTGGCCTGGCCGGCCAAGGCCAGGGAAACAGGGGGAATGGCAATTTCTTTTAAGGGTATTTTGTCAAGGAAGCGCTTGGATACGGCGTGGGGTCCGTGGGAAGGTGAGGCAATTCCCAACTTGTGAAAAAGACCCAGCTTCCGGTTTAATTTGGCCCGAAACAGGGAGGTGGTCCGGGAAAGGGGATGACGATAAGGAATATAGGGATAGCTGTTGACCAAAGCCATATCCCAGCCTTCCTCGATTTTGTTCATTAATTTAAGAATTTGCTGATTAAAGCGACCGGTCATGTCTCCGTCCACAAATAAGACTCCTGTTGCTTGACAATCCAGGGCTATTTTGGCGCCCACGGCGCGAGGCACGTCGATGCCCAATTCCTCAGGAAAGACCTGGAGAAACAGCCGGCTGTCGACAGAAGCCTTCGCTTCGGCGATGGTATCGTCGGTACAGCCGTTGGCCACCACAATGATCCGGTCGATGGGTAATGGAGACAAGTTTTCCAATAAACGGCCGATGCGTCCTTCTTCATTATGGGCAGGAATAACTGCTGACCACATCTTCTGCCTCCCAATCTGAAAAACATTATGCTTAATTAGGATTATTCCTAACATCAGGATATGGAATTTGGAACTTAAAAGCCCCTAGCTCACCTTTGGTATTTTTGCCTCATAACATATACAAACGAAGTTGAGGGGGGAAATCGGTTGTGGCAATTTAAACCAGGTGATGTTGTGGTACGGAAATCCTATGGCGGTGACATTTTTTTTAAGATAAAGGAGCTTCGGGATGTCTCCGGCCAAAAAGAGGCTGTCTTGACCGGAATGGATGTCCGTCTGGTAGTGGATGCTCCCGTTTCTGATTTGGAGAAGAAAGATGCCTCCTCCATTTTGATGTACCGGCATCAGTGTATTCAAAATCAGACCAATTCTTTAAAAGCAGTATTCGCCCGCCGGGAAATGGAAAGAAAAAACAGGTCCCTGTACCGGTCTGATGAGGAACTGGACGTAGATTATTTTGAAGTTCCGGGGAAGGTACTGCACTTAGACGGCGATGAAGAATATTTGGAAAAGTGTCTCAGCACTTACAAGCAATTGGGAGTTCCTGCCTTTGGCTTTGCCGTCAGTGAAAAGGAGCAACCGAACCGGGTGGTTGATCTGGTCAAGGAATACAGTCCTGACATTTTGGTCTTAACCGGCCATGATGCCTATAAAAAAGGAACCAGGGATTTCAGCAATCTGGATAATTATAAACATTCCAGTTATTTCATTGAGGCGGTAAGAAGAGTGAGGCAGATTATTCCCGGCAGGGATGACTTAGTGATTTTTGCCGGGGCCTGCCAATCCCATTATGAGGGAATCCTCTGTGCCGGGGCCAATTTTGCCAGCTCGCCCCAGCGGGTCTTGATTCAAGCCTATGATCCCGTTTTTATTGTGGAGAGACTGGCTTACACCTCAATAAACGAAAGTGTGTCCGTCAAAGATATTATCGAAACCACCATTACCGGTATCGATGGGGTAGGGGGCATTGAAACCCGGGGACGTTACCGGTTAGGCTACCCCAAATCACCTTATTGAAACGGTCACCGGCTGGAAAAATGTAGCTTGTCAACAAAGAGAGCTGACTTTTTTTAATAAAGTTGGCTCTTTTTTTGTATTTTTGTGACAGAGGTCACTGAATGGGGGGTACGGCATAGATTACAATTTCCACAGTAAAAAGAACGTTGACCTGGCGACAGGGAAAACAAGGAGGAGGAATTAACGTGGAACAAAAAATGTTTTGTTTTCAGTGCGAGCAGACAGCAGGGGGAACAGGTTGTGTTAAATCAGGAGTTTGCGGAAAAACACCGGATGTGGCTGCACTACAAGATTTGCTCATCTACCAGCTAAAAGGGATTGGTTATTATGGCAATGCCCTGCTGGCCAAAGGGGAAAAACTGGATGAGGAAGTCCACTCCTTTGTGATGGACGCAGCCTTCGCCACTTTGACTAATGTGAACTTCAGTGCCGAGCGGTTTGTTGATTTGCTGAAGGAAAGTGCCAAAGTCAAGCAAGCCCTCCGGGAACGTGTGGGAGAGGGATGTTGTTGCAGCGTCCCTGCCGCGGCAGCTTACGAACCGGCGGACAATTTGGAAGACCTGCTGAATGACGCCGCCAAAGTGGGGATCATGGCTGATGCCGGCGTGGATCCGGATATTCGCTCCCTGAGAGAGACCATTACTTACGGTCTGAAAGGTATTGCCGCTTATGCTCACCACGCCTGGGTACTGGGTTACAAAGATGACACTGTAAGCAACTTTTTCTATAAAGCATTCAGCGCCTTAGTCGATGACAGCCTGGGCATCAATGACCTATTGGGTCTGGCCCTGGAATTGGGCAAAGTTAACCTGACCTGCATGGAGATGCTTGATAAAGCTAACACCGAAACCTATGGTTCTCCGGTACCCACTCAGGTATTAGTCACTAAGAAAAAAGGTCCCTTTATCATTATCTCCGGTCATGACCTGAAAGACCTGAAAGATCTGCTGGAGCAGACCGAGGGTAAAGGGATCAATATCTACACCCACGGGGAAATGTTGCCGGCTCATGGATACCCTGAGCTTAAGAAATATCCTCACCTGGTGGGTAACTACGGCAGTGCCTGGCAGAACCAACAGAAGGAATTTGACGGTATTCCCGGTGCCATCCTGATGACCACCAATTGCCTCCAAAAACCGCGGGATTCCTACAAGGACCGGATTTTTACCACCAGCATTGTAGGCTGGCCCGGAGTGAATCATATTGAAACTAAAGACGGTCGCAAGGACTTTACCCCCATTATTGAAAAAGCCCTGGCTCTTGGCGGTTGGGATGAGGACGAGGAAGAAAAGACCATTACCGTCGGTTTCGGGCACAATGCTACCTTAAGCCATGCTGAAGCAATTATTGATGCAGTAAAACAAGGACAGATCAAACATTTCTTCCTGGTAGGAGGATGCGATGGCCACAAGTCGGCCCGCAGCTACTACACTGAGTTTGTGGAAAAAACACCGGAGGATACCATTATCCTGACTCTCGGTTGCGGTAAATATCGCTTCAATAAACTGGATTTGGGCAATATCGGTCCCTTCCCCAGATTGTTGGATATGGGCCAGTGCAATGATGCTTTCTCCGCCATCAAAGTGGCCGTAGCTTTGGCTGAAGCTTTTAACTGCGGTGTCAATGACTTGCCGTTGACCCTGGTCTTGTCCTGGTACGAGCAAAAGGCAGTGGCCATCCTGCTGACTCTGCTGGCATTGGATGTGAGGAACATTCACATTGGGCCTTCCCTGCCCGCTTTCATGACGCCCAATGTCCTCAATGTCCTGGTGGAAAAGTTCAATCTCAAACCTGTCAGCACTCCGGAAGCGGACTTGGAAGCTATTTTGGGAGCATAATTCGGGTCATTTGAATAGAGGCAAAAAGGGCCAAGTGCACCGGTACAGTGTATTTGGCTCTTTTCTTAGAGTAAAATTATCGTAGGCAAATTCCCCAAAAAAATATGGGAAGAGTTAAAAAAACCCTTCCCATACTCACGTCTTTCCTGTATGTTTGTAG
>JAAZDD010000098.1 GCA_012512955.1 Clostridia bacterium | reverse complement strand
TCCTCCGGGAACAGATCACTCTGATTGCCGGTGCCGGAACCCTGCTCACCCTGGCTGGCCTCTATATTTCAGAACAAAGCCCAAAGGAGGAGCCGGTCACAGCCGAGCAGAATCACAAACCCGGGCCATCGGGGGAGGATGCTTAAGGAGCGGTATCATACCAAATTTGCGGGTAACAGGTACCCCAAACAAAATAAAAGAAGCCCGATATCATGAAACTTTATGATATCGAGCATTGGTACAATGGTGGACGTGATGGGACTCGAACCCACGACCTTCTGAATGCGAACCAGACGCTCTCCCGGCTGAGCTACACGCCCTCAATAGTTGTTCATAATATAAAGTTTGAATGTCACTATGCCGCTTTTTTTATAATATAATTCTCCTTCCGGCTAAAGTCAATGGTTCAAGAACCGGGGAAATTGTGCTCTTTTTGCTTCGAACAACCGCAGCTGCTTAGCCATTATAGGCAACGCAATAATGATGCCGAAGAAAAACCAGCCAAAACCGCCTAACTGCCACCAGCACAGAAAAGGCAACAAGGCACAGCCTGCCATAACGGAGATTGTTGCATTGTTGGTTAATAAAAACATGATGCCCAGGACCAGTAATACCCAAAACAAGATCCCGCCGTCAATGATCAGGAGAGTACCGGCGGCTACGGCCAATCCTTTACCGCCACGAAAAGCCAAAAATGCCGGCCAAATATCACCGGAAATGACCAGAACAGGTGCCAATGCCAGGGCAATGCCGGATCCGGCCCAGTACTTGGCCGGCACCACCGCCAGGACACCTTTTAAGGCATCCAGCAACACCGTCAGCAAACCCAGGCCAAAGCTCAGGTTCCGGGCCACATTCATGGCCCCCACATTGTGACTGCCGATCCGCCTGATATCCCTGCCGTAAAAACTTTTTACCAGCAGGTAGGCCACCGGGATTGAGCCCAGGAGATAAGCCCCGAGAAGCACCAGTACAGTTTTGGCCATGGCTTTCCTCTCCTTTCTTAAACTCCTGATCTAGTACCCAACATTTGCTTTATTGGACGGAAGTCTTCTGTCACCCGGTTGTCACTTTTATCATAATCGGTGTAATCGACATTTTCAATGACAAAACCTGAACATTCATCCTTTTTCACTGCCGTTCTTGCCCTTTCGACAGGCTAAAGGATTTTTTTGCCCGGAGTAGAATAAAATAGTACTGTCTTGAACTGAATTACCGGAAGGGGTGCTACACATGTTCAAACGAATTCTCTTGGCAACTGACGGCTCCACTCACTCCCTCAGAGCAGCAGAAGCCGCCCGGGACTTAGCCAATTTGGTTCCTGAAGCCGGTATCACGGTCATTCATGTCTTACCTCTCACCCCGGAACTGACCATGGAATTGCAAAAAGAATTGGATTCTGCCGAATTTACCTTTGAAGAAGCCCTAAACGAAAAGGCCCGGCCTATATTTAAGCGAACATTGGAAGTGCTGGGTAACGGTAATTTCTCCGTCCAAACCCGTCTGGAAACGGGACACGCTGCCGACCAGATTGCCCAAGCAGCCAATTCAGGCCATTTTGACCTGGTAGTCATCGGCAGCAGGGGCCTGGGCAATTGGCAGGAGATCTTATTGGGCAGTGTCAGTGAAAAAGTGTGTCATTCTATTCATATTCCGGTTCTAATCGTCAAATAGTAGTAAAATATAACAAATAGGACTTTAGACTTGGTCCCGGTTAAGCTATAATAGTCCTTACAAACTACGAATTGGAGGTAATCGTGTGATGGATAAGTGGGTTTGTTCGGTATGCGGTTATGAATATGATCCGGCAGTGGGAGACCCTGATAACGGGATTGCTCCCGGCACCTCTTTCGAAGCACTTCCTGAAGACTGGGTCTGCCCTCTCTGCGGCGTAGGCAAGGACGAATTTGACAAAGCATAAATTGCTCAAGTGAAAGCACAGGCTAATAATGGGTTGCCAAGCACCCATTATTAGCCTGTTTTTTTCAGCTATAGATAATTCCCTTCCTTGAGCAATTCCACAGCCTTATCCTTATCTTCCGGAGCCACCATGACAATGGGACCGGTGCAGCCCATGCCGCTTTGGGCATAAATTCCCTCTTTCCACAACAACTGAACCGCATCTTCCAATTCCAGAATCTCAATGCCGGGAATCTCCGCCGTTACCGGTTTCGCCGGGGGCGGTGCCACTTCTTCAGCCGCCTTTTTACTCACCTCCGCCGGACAGGCAAGGGTATTCAACAGTTCATCCAAGCCGGCCTTTTTGGCTGCGGCAAATTCTCCGGCAGCTTTAGCCATGAGTTTCCCCTTGGCACACTCACCGGCAAACCTGATGGCCCCAGCAATGACCGGCGCACCGGAAGCCCGGGAAATAATGCAGATGATCCGGTCATAATTTTCCCCTACTCCGGGACCGTAGCCGTAACCCAGGGCTTCATAACTGCCGCCACTCATGTAAGCGGAAAACATCTTCATCAGCACGTTCCCCGTCAGGCTGTCCATAACCATCACATCAGGGACTCCCAGCAGCAAGTCATTACCTCGCATGACCACGCCCCCGTCGCTCCGGGCCGACTCGGCAAAATGGATGGGATAACCTTGCTCCTGGAGCTTTTTCAGGACCCTCTCCACTTGACGGGCTCCGTCAATATTCAAAATCCCCACCGTCGGTTTTTCCTTGCCGCAGGCTTTGGCCACGGCAATGCCGTACAGGGTGTTTTTCAGCATGGCGGTAACCCGCTCCGTGGCCGAGGTGCCGGTAGTGGTAGCCAAAAACAACTCTTTCCCTTTGCCGGGAGTGATGACTCTCCCTACCGTGGAAACACCGATGGGAAAACTGTAGTGCATCGTTACCGCCGCATCCAGGGATTGCTTTTCAAGCATTTGATCCATGATCGCATGGGCTTCTTTCTCGTCCTGGGCAGGAATTAACTCCAGGGACGTTTCCACTCCATGACCGATGACCACCACTTCCAGATCCGGGTTTTGTTGTTGGGCCAGTTCCGCACCCCGGACCAATTCCTCAGGCCCATGCTCGCTGCCCAAAATGGTTAAGCCTACCCGGGTTCTTTGACCGAAAGCACCGGTCTCCAGGCCCCGGGCCAGTTCTTCGAAAATATCGCCGATCATATTACGCATGCTTTGGTTGTCCATAACCTCACCTCCTCATTTGGGCCGACTTCCGTTACTCTCCTTTGATCTTTTGGGCCAATTCCCGCATTGCCTCCGCAATCATCTGCCTGACTTGTTCCTGATCAAATCCCGAAGCCACTGCACCGGAATTCTTCTCCATGATAAAGGAGACTCCGTCAAAGAGGTTCGTCAGTCGTCCCAGGAAAAGGCTGCCCTTACCGACAATCATGGCTTTGTTGATCCGGCCGTCCATGAGCATTTCCCTGGCAAAGCCCACAAAGGGTACTCCCGAAGGAATGTGACCCTGGGTAGGAGCATACCCGGGCATCCCAAACCGCTCCACTTCCTTGGCTAAATTGGCTTTTTCAAATTGT
>JAAZDD010000097.1 GCA_012512955.1 Clostridia bacterium | reverse complement strand
GGCCTCGGTAGCTCAGTTGGTAGAGCAGAGGACTGAAAATCCTCGTGTCGGCGGTTCGATTCCGCCCTGAGGCACCACTGAAAAAATCGACAAACTCCTTGCTTGATTGTCAAAACCGGTCAAACAAGGAGTTTTTTTGTGACTATCTTTTGCTGGACGGATACTTCTCTTCGTGGTAAACTGTTAATATTACAATTACAAAAGTCGGTGCAACCAAAGATAATTTCTGAATTGTGTGAAAATTTGGCGGAGGTGATGGAAGCCCTTGTAACTGCAGTTTATTGTAGGGATTAGGGTGCAATTTGACTTTTGGAAATCAGAGCTGAGGAGGGTCTCAAATGATCACATGCCAATTATCGTTATTTCCCATTCCCAAAGGATTCGCCAGGCAGGGCATTATTGATGAGGTTGTAGCACGTTTGAAATATCATGAAGTAGAATATGAAGCCACCAAATTCAGCATTACCCTCTATGGCAGGGAAAACGATGTTTGGACGGCAGTTCAGGATTTATACTATAGTTTGCGGCAAGTATGCGGTCATTCTTTCTTTCAGGCAGTCTTTCTGGAAGGTGATTATCAATTTCAAAAAGAATCCATAGCCTCAAAAGTGGCATTTAGATAAAAATACGTTACGGCCCCGGGGAACGCTGGACTTTTCCCGCAAGATGATGTACTATGTATTTTAGAGAGACAGCAACCATGATTGCAGGGGTTTTTACTTGGAAAGGGGCGTTATCGCATGTTTGGATTATTGCCTAGCATTGGACCATGGGAGTTAATTCTCATTTTAGCTATTGCATTGATTATTTTCGGCCCCGGTAAATTGCCGGAAGTGGGCAAAGCATTAGGCAGGGGCTTAAGGGAATTCCGAGGAGCTGCCAAGGATATTACCGACCAGGTGAATATTGAGGCTTCCAGTCAAGAAACAAAAGAGGAACCCAAAAAGGAAAGTTAAATGGGATGGGAAAAGGATAGGAAACGACCTATCCTTTTTCTAATGGAAAAGAAGCCATCTTAAAAGCGGCCCGGTAAATTTGTTGTATAGGCAAGTCCCCAACCAAGAATACTAACGGCAACCGAAGGGGGGGACTGAAGATGGTGACCAGGTTATTGTGGGGATACCGGAATTACCGCCGGATAGGGCAGATTCTCAGAGTGGCCTTGGGGTTGGCCTGGGCAATGTTTCGGGAAACCAGGTTCAAAAAACCCTTAAGCTCCGGTTCTGCCAATCCCTACCGCCATGTTCGCCGGGCTCTGGAGGAATTGGGGCCTACTTTTATTAAACTGGGCCAATTTTTAAGTGCCAGGCCAGACTTAATTCCGGCGGAGTTGGCTTCAGAACTGGCACAGCTCCAGGATAAGGTGCTACCCTTAAAGAGGGAAGAAGTCAGGCAACAATTATCCCGGTCCTTTGGTCGTGCTCCCGAAGAAATGTTTCGCCTGTTTGATTATGAACCTTTAGCTGCCGCTTCCATCGCCCAGGTGCATAAAGCTCTTTTACATAACGGGCGGGAAGTGGCCGTGAAAATACAGAGGCCCAATTTGCAGCGCCTAGCCCGGGAGGATTTGTCCATCCTCCGGAACCATAAACGCCGGATTGCCCGTTCTTTTCCCGGGCGCCTGGTGGATGTGGAGGAGTTCATCGATGACCTGGGGCGGAAAATCCGGCGCGAACTGGATTTTACCAACGAAGCCTTTAATATGGATACCTTCCGGGGGATCCTGGCTCCCATAGAGGGAGTGATCGTCCCCCAGGTTCATTGGGAGTATACCACCAAGGAAATCCTGGTGATGGATTATACCCCGGGGGTAAAGCCGGAAACCCTGAGCTCCGGTGAACGCCGCCTGGCCGCCTGGCTGTTGCTCAGGTCCCTGCTGCTCCCGGTTTTTCAGGAAGGCATCTTTCACGGGGATCCTCACCCGGGGAATATTTTGTTTCAACCGGGGGGCCGGATTGCCTGGGTGGATTTCGGGTCCGTAGGCCGGTTGGATGATGCCTTTCGCCGGCGGATGATGATCCTGCTGGTAGCGGTGGCCCAACGGGATGCGGCCAAAGTGGCGGAGCTGACCCTGGAATGGGGACAGGTAGCCGGACCCTATAACCCCGCCCATCTTTACGAAGACACGGCGGAATTACTGGAACGTGTCTCCCGCCTGGGGAAAGGACAAGTCCATTTAGGACAGTTGATGGTGGGTATGATGGAAATATCCTTAACCCACAATATCAAACTGCCGGAAAGTTTCCTGCTCCTGGGGCGGGCACTCCTGGCCGGGGAAGGTCAGGCCCGGCGCCTGGATCCCGATGCCGACTTGCTGGGAGCAGCTTTAACCCTTGCCGGCAGCCGGTTGCAGGAGCAGCTGGTGCCTAAACTGGAACAGGAGGATTTCTACCTGAAGAGCCTGATCTATAGGGAAAGCCTGCCTACATTGTACCGGCACACGGGAGAAATCCTGGCCAACCTGTCCCGGGGGCGGCAGCAGGTGGTGTTCAGTCATCAGGGCTTGGAACCCCTGGCCCGGGCCGTGGAAAAGGCCGGCCTGTACATTGCCCTCGGTTTGATTTCCGGGATCCTCCTGGTGACTTCCCGGCTGCAAGGAACCGATCAGTCTAATCTCTGGCCGGTCATTCTTGGGGTGACCGGAGTCCTGTGGCTGTTTACCCTGGTTTTATGGAAAATAACTTGGAAATAACTGTTGACGTCAGGTTGTCCTGTATGCTAAAGTATTCCTAAATATTTTTACAACTGAAACTTCAAGATAAATGCCTTGAAGGGGAAAAGTAGGTAAACAGGATTTTCCCAGAGAGCCGGGAAGAGGTGGGAGCCCGGTAAAAGACTGTTTATTGAAGTTCTCCCCGGAGCAGTGAGCTGAATTCCCAGAGGGATAGTAGGCAAGCCGGAGCTCTGACCGTTAAAACAGAGGGGGTATCGGAAATTTCTTGGATTTCCCGTACCTTCATGAGCGGGTCTGCTTTGCAGATCAATTAGGGTGGTACCGCGGGTAACTCCTCGTCCCTTTGGGATGGGGAGTTTTATTTTTGATTATTTTCAAGGGAGGAATGAAAAATGATTGTGGTGATGCGTCCCGGAGCTACTGCCGAAGATGTCAAAAGGGTGGAATACAGGCTGGAGGAACTGGGCTTTAAAACCCATCCCATTTACGGACAGGAAAAGACGGTGATCGGGGCCATCGGTGACAAAAAAAGCCTCAGTTCCGAAGCCATTATCACCCTACCCGGTGTGGAAAAGATCGTACCCATCATGAGACCCTACAAAAGGGTGGGCCGGGAATTGAAACAGGAGAAGACCATCGTCCAGGTAGGGGATGTGGCCATCGGCGGCGATGAAATAGTGGTGATGGCCGGGCCTTGCGCCGTGGAAAGCATGGAGCAGATGCTGGAGGCGGCCCAGGCCGTCAAAAAGGCCGGCGCCCGGATCCTGCGGGGAGGAGCTTTCAAGCCCCGGACTTCCCCCTATGCTTTCCAGGGCTTGGAGGATGAAGGGCTGGCCTATCTGGTGGAAGCTAGGGCGGTCACCGGGTTGCCCATTGTGACGGAGGCGGTGGATCCCCGGGATGTGGCGCTGGTAGCCCGTTATGCCGACATGATCCTGATTGGAGCCAGGAACATGCAGAACTTCCGGCTGCTGAAAGAAGTAGGGATGACCGGGAAACCCATCCTGTTAAAAAGAGGGCTGGCCGCCACCATCGAGGAGTGGTTGATGGCGGCAGAATACATCATGGATGCAGGGAACAGCCAAATCGTCCTTTGCGAACGGGGCATCAGGACTTACGAGACGGCCACCCGGAACACGGTGGATTTAAGTGCCGTCCCGGTGGTACAGGAAAACAGCCATTTGCCGGTGATTGTAGATCCCAGCCACGGTACCGGCCTTTGGAAACTGGTGACGCCAATGGCCCGGGCCGCCGTTGCCGTGGGAGCTGACGGGTTGATGGTGGAAGTCCACCCCAGCCCGGCTACCGCTCTTTGTGATGGGCCCCAGTCCCTAAACCCGGAAAATTTTGCCGCTTTAATGGAAGAAGTAGAAAAGATTGCCATTGGCATGGGCAAGCGGGTACGAGATAATAGAAACTGAAGGAAAAAATTTTATCAAAAAGCTGCAAGTTTTTTGTTAGAAGCGTAGTATTACATTACAGAAGGGTATATAAGGAAGTGATAGGTTGGAGCACTTGACAGATGATGTTCTGGTTCGGAAGTGTCTGGCCGGAGAAAGGCAAGCCTTTGCTGAACTGGTCCAAAGGTACCAAAAGCAGATTTACAGCCTGGCCTATCGCTTGACCAACAATGCGGAGGATGCCCAGGACCTGGCCCAGGAGGTCTTCATCAAGGTCTACCAGGTCCTACATAAATACGACGGGGACAGACCTTTCTTCCCCTGGATGTACAAAGTGGCCAGCAATGTATGCTACACAGAATTGCGACGCAGACCTTCCCCGGAAGTACCTCTTGACAACATCATCGAATTCGGACCCCTGGTGCCGGTGAGCCCCGAACAGCCGGAAACCGAGTTCGAACGAAAAGAGATGCAAAGATTGGTCCATCAGGCCATCGCGGAATTACCGGAGAATTATCGCATACCGATGGTCCTCCGTTACCTGGAGGAATTTTCCTACCAACAGATTGCCGATGCCATGGAACTGCCGTTGACTACCATTGAAACGAGATTATACCGGGGCCGGGCCCTGTTGCAAAAAAGACTGAACCTTATTTTGGAAAGGGGGGTAACCAATGAGATGTCAGGAAGCTAGAATGCTAATTTATACCTATCTGGACGGCTGCTTGGCAGGCCAGGTGGAGAGGGCCTTCTTTGCCCATTTGTCCCAGTGCAAGAACTGCCAGCAGGAATTGGAATATGCCCGACAGACTCATGCCCTCCTGGAAAAGTTCTGTACCCCTGTTGACCCGCCGGCGGATTTCGTTGATCAGGTGATGGCTGCCTTGGACCGGGTTGTTCCCCAGGAAACTGCCGGGATAGGGGAACCGGTGGCGCCGGTCCGCCAGGATGGACACAGGGAAAAACAAAAGAGACGAGGCTTTGTCTGGAATTTCCGGAGACTTGCCCAGGTAGCCTCCTTCGTGGTGCTGTCTGCCGCTGTTTGGTTTGGTACCATGTTTAACGGAGGACTTCAACTGGCCCGGACGCCGGACTTAGGGGTTACCCCGGAAACAGGTTATGAACAGCCCGGTGAGCAGGTTGAAAAACCCGATCTTCAGCAAGAACAGGGAACTGTCCGGCCGGGTAATGAAAAGGTTGGCCCGTCTACAGTGGCCGGTGAAGAGGAAACGGCCTCCCCTGAGAGAACGGAGAGCGGGGAACCGTCCGGAGAAACAGGACAGGAAATTGTCTCTCCCGGCGCTGAGGGTGACAGCCGGGAGGTAAAACCGGAGGAAGTACCCGTTGAAGATCCTCCTGCCCAACCGGTTCAGGTTGCGCAAGCACCGGCTGAACATTCCGTGCCGGAACCGGAAATTATGGAACCGGCGGGTCTTTTCATGGCCGCCGGGGCAGAGGGACCGGAGGCTTTGAACAGCGTCTCTTTGCAGCGGGTGGCTGTAGGCGAGGAAACACAGCATTATAACGGTATTATTACCGGCAATAAGGTCAGGTATTTGGAAGGAGCTTTAGGGAGTCCCTTGACCATTTGGGAAGCGGGGATGGCAGGCGAAAATCCCCGGCCCTTGGGTAAAACCGGGAAACCGGTAACGGCAGATCCCGTTTGGTCTCCCGACGGCAACAGGCTGGCTTACCTGCACCGGAATGAGG
>JAAZDD010000096.1 GCA_012512955.1 Clostridia bacterium | reverse complement strand
GACTTTCTACGCGGATCTGCCTCTGATGGATGGGGCCGTAGAAGTGATGGACCGGCTGGATAAAAGTCATGAGCTGGTGTTGATTTCCGATACCCCCATCATAGGGATGGTTAATCGTACCCGCCAGTTGGAAAGAATATTTCCCGCCGAACAATTTCGCTTTATGAGGGCAAAAAATATTATCTACACTGCCAGAAAGGACCTGGTGGCGGTGGATGTGCTGTTGGACGATAAACCGGAGAATATAGAAAGTTTTCAGGAGTCCGGGCATGGCCTGGCGGTGATCTTTGATTGGGCCTATAACCGGCATCTGCAAAATTACCCAAGGGTGAAAAACTGGTGGGAGTTTGAGCAGCTCTTGGCCTCCAGGGACAGGATCAGTTCTTTGGCGTAACTGCCGGCGGAAAGGAGGGATAGGGATGGCAAAAGATGCTTCTTTCGACGTGGTTTCGGAAGTGGACATGCAGGAGGTGGACAATGCGGTCAACCAGACTATGAAGGAAATTCGCCAGCGGTTTGATTTCAAAGGCAGCAAGGCAACAGTGTCTCTGGAAGGGGATGAAATAAAGATTATCGCTGACGATGAATTTAAGCTGAAAAGTGTCATTGACATCCTGCAGAGTAAAGCGGTACGTCGAAAAGTACCTTTAAAATCACTCAGCTACGGCAAAGTAGAGCCGGCCAGCGGAGGAACGGTACGACAAGTAGTAAAAGTCCAGCGAGGTATCTCCAAGGAAAAAGGCAAGGAAATTGTGGCTGCAATTAAACAGATGAAATTGAAAGTACAGGCTCAAATCATGGATGATCAAGTACGGGTCTCCGGAAAAAAGATCGACGATTTACAAGCAGTGATCCAAATGCTGAAACAAAAAGACTTTGGAATTGAACTTCAATTTACCAATTATCGCAGTTAATGCCCCGGTAGCGGGGCTTTTTTGTCGATGAACGCAATTTTCTTGTGTTCCCTCAATTTCTAAGGTAATGTATAAGAGGACGAATCAGGCGCAAAGAATTGGGGGAAATGCCATGGCTCTGAAGCGGATCATGATCGCCGGTATTCAAAGCGGTGTGGGAAAGACTACCTTAACATTAGGAATAATGGCGGCCTTGAGGAAACAAGGTTTGAAAGTACAGCCTTACAAGGTGGGACCTGATTATATCGATCCGGGACTGCACTATCATGCCTCCGGCAGGAAGTCCCATAACTTGGACAGTTGGATGATGGATTCCCGGGTCATCGAAACTATCTTTCGCAAAAACGCCAGGGATGCCGATGTTTCCCTGGTGGAAGGGGTAATGGGATTATTTGACGGCGCCAAAGGGGAAAGGCTTATAGGGAGCAGTGCCCATATTGCCTTAATTCTAAACTTGCCGGTCATTTTGGTGGTCAACGCCAAAGGAATGGGCAGAAGCTGCCTGGCCCTCATTAAAGGTTTCAAAGAGTTTGACCCCAGAATAAATATAGCAGGGGTCATTTTGAATAATGCAGGCAGTGAGTATTATAAAACCCAGCTCAAAAACAGTATCGAGGAGGAATTGGGTTTAAAGGTTTTCGGCTGCCTGCCGAAAAACAAGGAGATTACTATGCCGGAAAGATATCTGGGGCTGCTGCCGGCAGAGGAGAATCAGCGGTTGAGGGAAGTTCTCCGGCAAATGGCTGATTTTGTGGAGGCAGAAGTGGATTTGGCCGGCATCCTCCAGGCCGCGGAAAAGGCTCCTCTGTTGGAAGGTCAGGCCCTGCTGGATCTTGGCTGCCCAGGGGACGGAAGGGAAAAGGTTGTTATTGGGGTGGCCAAAGATGAGGCATTCAGTTTTTATTACCAGGACAGCCTGGACTATTTGGAAGAACTGGGAGCTTCCCTCTCTTTTTTCAGTCCTTTAAGGGATCCCTCACTTCCCCAGGTAGACGGACTCTATCTTGGGGGCGGTTTTCCGGAAAGATTTATGGAAGAACTGACCCGGAATCATTCTATGCAAGAGTACATCAGACAGGCCTTTGCCAAAGGGATGCCCATTTTAGCCGAAGGAGGCGGTTTCATGTACCTGGCTAAACACGCGGTGGATCTTCAGGGACAGTGTTGGCCGGGAGTGGGTTTAATTCCGGCCACCGTGGAAATGATCCCTAAACTGGCGGCTCTTGGTTACGTATGGGCCACGGCCCTCGATGATTCCGTGCTGGTTAGTAAGGGTACTGTGCTGAGGGGTCATGAATTTCGTTACTCTGTGACAAGGGGTTTAAATACCGGTCAGGCTGCTTATTCCCTGGTGGGAGGGAGAGGTGCTGCCGGGCGTCCAGAGGGCTACGTCAAGGACAATTTGATCGCCTCCTATGTTCATTTTCATTTGCGGGGCAATCCGGCTGTTGCCGCCGGTTTTATGGATGCCTGCCGACGTTACAGGCGTTCTCAATTGTAATTGCGCCACCCGGAAGGAGGTATTATAATAGTAACGGATTTTTTTGCATGAAGAAGGGATAGCAATGGAACAAACACAGTTACGGAATCTGGCAATTATCGCTCATGTGGATCATGGCAAGACAACCCTGGTCAACGGTATGTTGCAACAAAGTGGCTTGTTCCACGCCAAACAGGTGGTGGAGGACCGGATTTTGGACCGGGACGAATTGGAGAAAGAGCGGGGCATCACTATCTTGTCAAAAAATACCTCCATCGCTTATAAAGGATACAAATTAAACATTGTGGATACGCCGGGCCATGCGGATTTTGGCGGTGAAGTGGAAAGGATTGTCCGGATGGTCGACGGTGTTTTACTGCTGGTTGATGCCTTTGAAGGGCCCATGCCCCAGCCCCGTTTTGTCTTGGGAAAAGCCCTGGCGGCGGGGCTAAAACCAATTGTGGTCATCAATAAAATCGACCGGCCCAACGCCCGCCCCCGGGAAGTACTGGATGAGGTATTGGACTTGTTCATCGAGCTGAGCGCTGATGATGCCCAGTTGGACTTTCCCGTCGTGTACACTGTGGCTAAAGCCGGACTGGCTACTTTGGATCTCAATGTGGAGCCGGTGGACCTTAAACCTCTATTTGACACCATTGTGGAGCATATTCCCCCTCCCCAAGGGGATCCTGAGGCGCCCTTGCAAATTGGCGTTGCCATCGTGGAACACGATAATTATTTGGGACGGAAAGCCATCGGGCGGGTTGTCAACGGTCGGGTGAAGGCAAAGCAGGAAGTTGCCGTTCTCCAGGCTGACGGTGCCTGTATTCATGGTCGCTTATCAGGTCTTTTCGTCTATGATGGTTTAAAAGAGACAGCCGTGGAGGAAGCGGTGTGCGGCGAGATTGTTTTGTTAACGGGAATTGGGGAAATCAACGTTGGCAATACGGTAGCCGATCCGAACCGGCCTGTTCCCTTGAATTTCATTAAAATTGATGATCCTACCGTAACCGTTACTTTTCAAGTCAACAAAAGTCCTTTTGCCGGCCGGGACGGGGAGTATGTCACTTCCCGCAAATTGAGTGAACGCTTGTTTAGGGAGGCCAGGGGGGATGTGAGTCTCAGGGTAGCGGAAACAGATTCGCCGGAAATATTCCAGGTAGCCGGCCGGGGCGAATTACACCTGTCCATTTTGATAGAAAAGATGCGGAGAGAAGGGTATGAATTTGAGGTCTCCAGACCCCAGGTCATTGTTAAAGAAATTGATGGGCAAAAATGCGAGCCCGTTGAGGAATTGCTCCTGGATGTAGCCGAAGAATACGTGGGTTTTTCCATTGAGGCCCTGGGCCGGCGGAAGGGGGAACTGCAGAGTATTGATCACCAAGCTGACGGGAACGTCAGGCTGCGCTTTTTGATTCCCACCAGGGGCTTGTTCGGTTTCCGCTCGGAGTTTTTGACGGGGACTAAAGGGACCGGCATTATGTATCATGCCTTTCATCATTTTGCTCCCTGGAAAGGGGAGATCATGAGCCGGACCAGGGGTTCCCTGGTAGCCTTTGAAACAGGGGAAGCCACTGCCTATGGGATCGAACACGCCCAGGAACGGGGGGAGTTATTCATCAAACCCGGTGATCCCGTCTACCGGGGTATGATCGTAGGAGAGCATGCCCGTTCCGGAGATTTATTGATTAACGTGGCTAAGAAAAAGCAGTTGACCAACATTCGCAGTTCTACCCAGGAAATAGCGGTGAAACTCAATGTTCCCCGGGTCATGACCCTGGAAAAATCCCTGGAGTTTATTGCTGATGATGAACTGTTGGAGGTAACACCTAAGCACCTGCGGATGCGCAAAAGGGTTTTGCCCTAAAAAATGTTGCGCAAAAGGAGGCTCTCCTTGGCAGGAATATGCCTTAAATAAAACCGCAAAACTGACAGCTCAGTCAGGGCGTTATTCTGTTCCCTGGTCTGGAAAGCACTTTGTAGCCGGGCTACAGTCATTTCAATTTCATCTATTTCCCGGTGATCAATAAGAAATTTCCATTTTTTATTGATCTCGTTCCAGTAAGCAATAATTCCGGCTAGGGATTGCTGGGCTTCCTGCCATTGCTCACCATGGACCTGGTGTTCTATCGCCTCCAGTTGCCGCAGTATTTCGTCTGAGGAAGTCTGAAGGTATTTCAAGGAGGACCAGGAAAAGCCGATGACCAGGATGGTAAGAATAACGGTAAAGCTGATAATGCGCATGGCTATTTGCTCCTTTCCGGTTGCTTGGCTTTTGCTTGAACAAAGAGCTCCCCGTCGCTGCTGATGGTGGCGAACAAGACTTCCTTGGGATCGGAAAGCCCGCGTTTTGTGAGTTCTTCGGTCAGCCAAGTAACGTCAAATCCGGCGGTTTGAAGGTTTTGATGGTTAATCACCCCATCAGCAATTAAGGTGAGAGGCAAGCCTTCATAAGGGGTTTCCATAGCCAAATCCGCCGGTGTGATGGCTCTTTTCCGGGATTTAGGGATTACACTGAGTTTGCCGCTGGTTTCCAGAATGGCAAATTCCACATCATTAATATTGGGGTAATCTTTCTCTCTCAACTGCTCCAATAAATCATTGATATTGTAGCGAAGCCGCTGCAACTCTTCTTCCACAATCCTTCCGTTTTCAATGACTACACTTGGAGTACCGGAAAGCACCCTCCTGGCAATTTCACTTTTCATGGAAAAATAGGAGAAGGTTAATTGGATAATTAATAGGGTAATAATAGGGATGACGCCGGACAGCAGGGGAATGCCTGTTTCCTGCATGGGTACCGCTGCCAATTCGGAAATCATAATGGCGGTAACCAATTCAAAAGGCTGTAATTCCCCGATCTGGCGTTTTCCCATTATTCTCATGACGGTGATGACTAAGATAAAGAGGATAATTGTACGAATAAAACTGATAATCATTTCCTTTGGTCTCCTGCAAAAAACCCTGCTGAAAGCAGGGCTTTGGTATGCCGGTCTTATGTTTTATTCTGTCCGGAGAGCCGATTACTATACCTGCCGGGCAACTGATGCCTGCCCGGTTACCGCCGGTGGAAAGAAGGATATTTATCATTAGGCTAGAAAATAGATGCAAAAGGTATGCAGTTATTAGCTTTATTGGTATAGATTACATGATTGATCAGAGGGGGTCGCTAATGATGGCAAATCGGATTACCGTCCTGTTGCCTGGCAACAGGAGCCAAACGGTGGAGACGAGCGGGGACCTTTTAGGTTTGAGCAGAGATTTTCAGCAGTATTACCAAACTCCCATTGTTGCTGCCAAACTGGGAAACCAATTGAAAGAACTGTCTTTCTGTCCCGATTGCGCTTGTGAAGTAGAGTTTCTTGATTTGACTCATCCGGAAGGGATGCGTATTTACCAAAGGAGTCTTACTTATTTATTGCTCATGGCTGCCCAGGAATTGTTTCCGGAAGGAGTTATTTTTATTGAGCATTCTTTGGGAAAGGGCCTTTATTGTGAACTGCAAAAGGAACCGGTGCTGACGGAGGAAGATGTAATCAGACTGGAAGAAAAGATGAGGGAACTGGTCCAAAAAGACCTCCCCATAGTCAAAGAAAGATGGCCCCTGGAGGAAGCCATCAAGTATTTTGCTGAAATAGGCCTGGAGGATAAATCCCAATTGTTGCGCTACCGGCAGAAACCTTATCTGAATGTCTATTGCTGCGGGCCTTTTAAGGATTATCTTTACGGTTATTTGGTACCAAGCACCGGTTCCCTCAAAGTGTTTAGCCTGAAATATCACATGCCTGGCTTGATCTTGCAGTTTCCGGATGAAGCTGCTCCCCAGGAACCGGCTCCTTATGTGGAACGTACCAAACTTTTTACCATCTTTCGGGAGGCTGAGCAATGGGGCAGAATTTTGGGGGTAGCAACTGCCGGTGCTTTAAATGACCATATTGTGGCCGGCCGGGGTGGGGAACTGGTTCGCCTGAATGAGGCTCTCCATGAAAAGAAAATAGCTCAAATTGCCGACACTATTTGCAATCAACGTGAGCAAATCAGGGTTATTCTCATTGCCGGTCCCTCATCTTCCGGAAAGACTACTTTTGCCCAAAGACTTTCCATTCAGTTAAAAGTCAACGGGATCCAGCCCATCTCCATTTCCCTGGATGATTATTTTGTGGACCGGGAGCATACTCCCTTGGATGAAAACGGTCAATATGATTTTGAGGCTTTAGAGGCCATCGATCTCAAATTATTCAATGAGCAGTTGATGGCCATCATTCAGGGCAAAAAAGTAAACCTGCCCAGCTATAATTTCAAACTGGGCAAGCGGGAGTATTTGGGGCGTACCGTTCAAATTGGGCCGGAACAGCCCA
Organism: Clostridia bacterium; assembly: GCA_012512955.1. GTDB lineage: Bacteria > Bacillota > DULZ01 > DULZ01 > DULZ01 > JAAZDD01. The sequence continues at coordinate 15,878 of JAAZDD010000096.1, read as the reverse complement.
TCATTATTGAAGGGATCCACGGCCTTAATGAGCGACTTACCGCCGCTGTTCCCCGGGACCGGAAATTCAAGATTTATATCAGTGCCTTAACTGTGCTGAACCTTGACCGCCACAACCGGATTCCCACCACAGACGTCCGTGTTTTGCGGAGAATAGTAAGAGACAGTCAATTCCGGGGCCATGATGCTGCTACTACTCTCCGTTTGTGGCCTTTAGTACGTCGCGGTGAGGAAAAGAACATTTTTCCCTTCCAGGAGGAGGCGGACATTATGTTTAACTCGGCATTGGTTTATGAATTGGCTGTTTTGAAGCCCTATGCTGAGCCTCTACTGGAAAAAATTGACGAAACCATGCCGGAGTTTATAGCCGCCAAGCGCTTGCTGAAGTTCCTGGAGGGCTTTGTGCCTCTGAAAGATGTGGAGATACCCTGCACCTCGATTCTGAAGGAATTTGTAGGTGGCAGTTGTCTTGTATCTTAAATTGAAGGCAGTCTTACTCAGCGGGATTGATTTCGTAGCGGTACTGGATCTGGGCTGTTTTGTTAACCATGTGCAGGACGCTGCAGTATTTTTCCTGGGTGAGTTCCACCGCCCTGGCCAATTTTTCTTCAGGAATGTTATCGCCCCAGATTTTATAAACAACGGATACTTGGGAAAATACTTTGGGATGGTCCTCGGCTCTTTCACCTGACACTTGGACTTCGAACCGCCGGTAATCAATTCTCATTTTGTTCAAGATGGAGATTACGTCCAGTCCGGTACAGCCACCCAGTCCCATCAGGACCAGTTCCATTGGGGTGGGTCCAATGGTGCCCTCCATGTTAGACATGGCAACTTTATGCCCCCGGGTGTTTTCCGCTTCAAAATCCATGTTACCTAACCATTTTGCGGTGATTTGCATTTCCGCTCCTCCTTTGCGTTTATTAATTCATGCTAACCGATTTCGCTGGCACTGTCAATGACGAAAACCTTTAATTGGGTTTTCAGGAACGTTAGGCTAATTTGGGATTGGATTATTGCCGGAAGGAACTAAATTATTTGAGAGCTGTGCGAAAAAAGAATTGAAATCCGGTTGACGGGCCGGCCGTGTTGGGGGAAGATGAAGTCGATGAAAGATGTCGAACTTGCGTAGATGAAATGGGGGATGGTTATGGAATATCGTGTTTTAGGTAAAACCGGGCTACGCGTATCCAGTATTGGTATGGGGGGTATTCCGCTGCAAAGAGTTGATGAGGGGGAGGCGGAGAGAATAGTCAATACTGCCTTGGATCAAGGCATCAACTTTTTTGATTCTGCCCGTGGCTATACCGAAAGCGAGGCCAAGTTCGGGCTGGTGCTCCGGAAACGTCGCCAGGAGGCCATTATTGCTACTAAATCTATGGAGCGGACCAAAGAAGGTATCTTACAGGAGGTAAACAAGAGTCTCAAGGCTTTGCAGGTGGATTATATAGACTTGTATCAACTCCACAATGTAAAATCATTGGCTGCCTTGGACCAGGTACTCGGCCCTAACGGTGCTTTGAGGGGGTTGATTCAAGCCAAAGAACAGGGCAAAATCAGGCATATCGGTATTACCGGGCATGTAGCCGAGGTATTGGAAAAAGCCATTACTTTAGGGGAATTTGAGACGGTCCAGTTTCCCTTTAATGCCGTTGAGTTGGGACCAACCGAAAAAATTCTACCTCTGGCCCAGGCCCATAACTTGGGAACGATTGTGATGAAACCGGTGGCAGGAGGGGCCATTCCTGACAAGAATCTCGCTTTGCGTTTCCTGATGGAATATCCGGTATCCAGCATTATCCCAGGCATGGACAGTGTGGAACAGGTATTGGAGAATGCAGCCATTGGTCAAAAATTTGTCCCTTTAAATGATGAGGAGCGCCGGCAACTGCAGGAAACCATTAAGGATTTGGGTAATACTTTCTGCCGCCGTTGTGAGTACTGCATGCCCTGTCCCCAGGGAATCAATATTCCGATGATTTTTCTGCTGGATGGCTATTGGCAGCGCTATAATTTAAAGGAGTGGGCCCAGGAACGCTATCTGGCCATGGAGGTTCTCCCTGACAATTGCATCGAATGCGGCATCTGTGCTTCCCGCTGCCCATACGGTTTGGCAATTCCGGAATTGATTGCCAAGGTCAACCAGCGGATGGGGTTGAGACAGTAAGGTAGAGGAGTGACACCTTGAAACAGAAAGACAGACAGCAACTAATCTTGGACCGGCTGGCAGAAACTTATGCCGGTGCCAAGACCGCTCTGAATTATCGCAACCCCTTTGAACTGTTGATTGCCACTATTCTGGCAGCTCAATCCACCGACCGTCAGGTCAATGTGATTACCGCTCCTCTTTTTGAAAAATATCCTGACCCCGAGAGTTTTGCCCGGTTGACACCGGAAGAATTGGAGCAGGAGATTAAAGGGGTAGGGTTATATAAAAATAAGAGTCGTAGTATTATTGCCACTTGCAGGCAGTTATTGGAGAAGCATCAAGGACAGGTACCGGCGGAGCGGGAAGCACTGGAGGCTTTGCCGGGAGTGGGCCGGAAAACAGCCAATGTGGTCTTGAGTGTGGGTTTCGGTGTGCCCGCCCTGGCGGTAGATACCCATGTATTTCGGGTGGCCAATCGTTTGAGGCTGGCTCAGGCCAAAAACCCTTTGGAAACGGAGAAACAGCTGTGTGCCATCATCCCTGAGAATTTATGGTCTCAGGCTCATCACTGGTTCATTTACCACGGAAGACAGGTTTGCCGGGCCCGGAATCCTCTCTGCCATGCTTGTACAGTGGCAGAACTGTGCCCGGCTGTTTTGGATTTTCAAAAGAGTACCTAAGGGGTGTTGCCCAGGTAGCCGGACAGAGCCGGCCAAATTTCATCTTTGGCAAAGCCTCTCTGCCAGGCAGCGACCCCAGCCAGACCGTATTCATGGACCAGTTCCACCCTTTGTTGAAGGGAGGTTTCGTCCTCCAGCCAAAGCAAGTAACGCTGATCGGCGTCCTCCAGTTCAGCAAAATATTGTCCCGTGTGGGGATCAAATTCAGGTTCCAGCCGGTTATCTTGCAGCCATTTTTTGGTTTGATTCATGGACCAGGCTTTGGAGGTAACTCCTTCCTGGGAGACGGTCCACAACCGGGCGTATAGAGGCAGCCCCAAGATGACTTTGTCAGCAGGCACTTCTTTTAAGATCTCCTGCAGTCCCTTCTCCACCCATGGGAGAGAGGCCACGGAACCGGGGATGGGACTGGTAGCCCAGTGTTCGTCGTAAGCCATGACCATGACATAATCCACGGCTTGGCCTAAAGCGGCACGATCATAGATTAAAGACCAGTAGCCGCTGTCGGATTTAAAAGTTACATCGATGGAGATGACCAGACCTTGCTCCCTGAGTACAGGGGCCAGTTCCCGGACAAACTGAACTAGTAACTCCTTATTTTCAGGGGATATGTTTTCAAAATCAATATTAATTCCATCCAGGTTATAGAGGTTGGCTTGGATTGCCAGCTGGCGGATGGTCCGATTGCGGGCTTCAGGATTCTGCAGGAATTCAGCAGTCATTTCCGGGTCAAAACTGTTGCTGAATAATGCCCAGACTTGCTTTCCTTCCTGATGAGCCGTTTTGACCAGACCGGAATCAGCATAACTTATAAGATTACCTTCAGCATCATTTAAATGGAACCAGGTGGGAGAATAAACATTGACTCCCAGGAGACGAGACAGTACTTGGGACTTAGGATTGCGGAATGGGCCCGTAACCTGCTCCCAGACTAGATTAATCTTTTGACCCAGGGGTTTCCAAGCCGGTTTTTCCAGGGACCCTGGTGAGGGAGACCAGGCCAGGGTTTGAAGCGCAACGTGTTTCTCCGGCAGAAAGCCGATCAGGCCTTGCCCTGTTTGTACTTTAAACCAATTTGCTTCCTCCTCAATGAGCACCAATTGCCCTCCCTGTTGCAATTTTGCCAACCGGGGAGCTCGCACCGAGGGGGCTAAACGAAGGTGAGAGTTGTTCCTGAACACTTCCCCGGTGATCAAGGGGCTTCCGGCTTCTCTGACCAGGAGCCGGTTGGTATCGGAAATATAGTTAATATCCAATCGGTAAAGAAATTGAAGCGGTTCCAATTCTACATAGGGCTCTCCGTCCACCATCAATAACGGAAAACGAAGTTCTACCGGTTCCTGATTGATATACCAGGTTAATTGAGAAGTATCCATTTGAATTAATCGGTCCTTAGTAGTGACGGCCAGGTAGCCGTTTTCCGCATCCCAGAAAATATTGGGATCCAGTAAAGATTGCAAAACAGGAACGTGAAAATAGAAGCGGTCTTCCTGCCTGATCACCGCTGTACCGTCAATGATTTGCCCTTGCCAAATCAATTGAGGTTCACCGGCAGTGTCCGGGGAAACAGTGGTGAAGCCGGGCAAGAACCAGGCGATACCGATTACCAGAATCAAAGCAGCCGCTACTCCCGTCAGGAGCGGCCAAACCGACGGAGACGGTCGAGGTTGGGGAGTGGATGCAACAGGGATCAATTTCAGTTTCTCCTCTTCGCAATGCTTTCATCTTTATTCGTCTTTATTCGTCAACGGCACAGACTGTCCTGCCCGTGGCAGGGCAATTTTATATTCCATTGATATCCAAGAAGCTATGGTTTAGTACACATTTTACATATAGGAGGTTATTACATGGTAGTGGGCCTGTGTTCTTTGGAGTTGTATTTAAGCGGAGTTACTTCTTTAAAAGAGAAACGGAGGATTATCAAAAGCTTGCTCCAACGTTTACATAATCGCTTTAATGTATCTGCTGCTGAAGTTGATTACCAGGATTACTGGCAAAAGGCTTTTATCGGTTTGGCTTGTGTCGGCAATGAAAGCAGGCATATCAATGAGGTGTTGCAGCAAAGCGTTAATTTCGTCGAACATTTTTCCGGAGCAGAAATAATCAATTATTCCATTGAGATGCTCTAGGAAAGCTAACATGGTCTATTGGCTATCGAACAGGAGGCTGGCAATGATGCATGTAGTATTGGTAGAACCGGAAATTCCCCAGAATACCGGGAACGTCGTCAGAACCTGTGCTGTTACGGGTACTATTTTACATTTAGTTAAACCTTTAGGTTTTTCCATCGAAGACAAGTACCTTAAAAGGGCTGGGTTGGATTACTGGCATTTGGTGGAAATACATGTACATGAAAGTTTTGCGGAGCTTCAGGAAAAATATCCCGATGGGGTTTACTATTATGTCTCCACTAAAGGTGCAAAACGTTATACTGATATTACTTTTAATAATGGAGATTTCTTAGTATTCGGCAAAGAAACGGCCGGGTTACCTGAGCCTCTCTTAAAGCAGAATTGGGAACACTGCATCCGTATTCCCATGATCAATGAAGCCCGGTCCCTCAATTTGTCCAATTCGGTGGCCATTGTTTTGTTCGAGGCTTTAAGGCAGCAAGGGTTTCCTGCTTTGAGGTAAAGATGAAAAAACCACTTTCCTCTCCTGAGAAAAGTGGTTTTACATTATGGTCCATGGTCGGGATGACAGGATTTGAACCTGCGACCTCTTGGTCCCGAACCAAGCGCGCTACCAAGCTGCGCTACATCCCGACAAGTACTACTCAATTATATGCAATTCTGTCCTAAAAGTCAACAGATTTAACAAGCCGGTAGCATGTGGCTGGCAAAATGCAGAAAAGGGTAGTGACAGGCAGACAAGCATAATTTGCCTGTGAGGAAACCCAAAAAAACTGGGGTTACAAATGTCCCTGATTACCCGTGACAAATTTATCTGTACATAAAAAAGGAATGTACTATATAATGATATAAATAGTAAGAATATTTTGAAAGTTTTATAAGGACAATTTACCTGACTCAATGACTAATTAGGAGGGAGAGGGTTGAAACGGGCAGGGATTTTGATAGTGGATGATCATGAAGTGGTTAGGTATGGCTTGTCTCTGTTGTTGCAGCAACACGATCATTTGGAGGTCGTTGGCGAAGCGGAGAATTTGGCGGAAGCGATGGCGATGGTGGAGAAACACCGTCCTGCAGTGGTGATTATGGATGTAAGACTGAAGGATAGCAGCGGTATTCAGGGTTGCGTGGAAATTACCCGACGTTATCCCGAAACCAGTGTTATTATGTTGACTTCTTACGGCGATGAGGATGTGGTCCTTGAATCCATCAGAGCCGGTGCCAAAGGCTTTGTCCTCAAGGATGCAGGTAACCTGGAGCTGATTAAAGCTGTTGATGCGGCAATCAGGGGAAAGTCAATGGTGGATCCGGCTGTGACCGGCAAACTGCTGGACCGCTTACGCAAGTTGCCCTTGGATATTTCCGATGAAAAAGTTAAGTTAACGAAACAGGAAAAAAAGGTGCTGACCTTGATTGCGGAGGGGATGACCAATAAAGAAATTGCTGAAAAACTGTTTTTGAGTGAAAAGACCATCCGCAATTATGTAAGCAACATTCTCAGCAAGTTGAATTTAAGCAACCGGGCCGAAGCTGCCGTTTATGCCATCAAAAACGGATTGCATTTGAAGCATTGATTTGTTTGCGGAGTATGGCAAGATGATGAGTATTTACACCAATGAAATGATTGCAGTTTATTTCTTTTATGGGCTGGCTTTTTTTGCCATGGCGCTGGCCATAGCCTTCCAGGTCCGGATGAACAGCAGTTTCATTTTGGCCAAACCCCTTTGGTTATTGGTGGGATTTGGGTTATTTCAGGCTTTTGCGGAGTGGGCTAAAGTTACTAAACTCCTCAATATGTATGGGATCAACCTCCTGGATATTACTGTTCTTCACCTGGCCGATGTTTTGACCATTGGCCTCTCCTTTTTATTTTTGTTTCTTTTTGGCAGTCATTTGGTAATTGCATCTCTTGATAAGTATAATTTCCTGAAATATTTACCCTTCATTGTAGCTTTGGGCTGGATAGCCAAGTTTGTCATTGTGGATTTCATCCTTTTTCCACTGGAGAATTTTAAAGTTTGGACGGCTAACAGTACTGCCTGGGCCCGGTATTTGATGGCCTTTCCGGGTGCCCTTTTGGCAAGTTGGGGGCTTATCCTTCAACTGCCGGAATTAAAAAGGTTGGGCTTGAAATCGGCTTATTATAACTGTCAAGGTGCTGCTTTTGCATTTGCCGCTTATGGTTTCTTTTCCGGCTTAATCACATTTCCCGTAGGTTTTTGGCCGGGAAATGTATTGAATACAACGGTTTTCCTTAAGGCTACCGGCTTACCGGTGCAGTTTTTCCGGGCCAGCTTTGGCTTGATGATGGCTTTTACCGTGATCAAAACCATCAACATTTTTAATGTAGAGCAACAAAAGCGCCTTGAGGAAGCGGAACGAATAAGTGTGTTGATGGAAGAAAGGGAACGTTTTTCCCGGGACTTACACGACGGTATAATCCAGTCCATTTACGGAGCGGGCCTGATTATCGACGCCAGCCAGGCAATGCTCAAGAAGGAACAGTATGATCAGGTACATGAGCATATGCTGGAGGCAAAGGAGAAGCTAAACAAAACCATTGCGGAACTTAGGGACTACATTAGGGATTTGCAGGAAGCCAAAGGAACTAAAGGAAATTTGAAACACATTTTGCTCCAGCTTCTCAGTGAGTTTCGTAAATTTTCCATGATCCCCATCGATTTTGAGGACCGGTTGTCGAAGGAACTGTTCTTGAACCCGAAGCAGGAGACCAGTATTTATCACATTATTCAAGAAGCTTTGTTCAACGTGGTGAAGCACGCCCAGGCCACTAAAGCGAGACTTGTTGTTGAAGAAAATGAAAATCATGAACTCATGATTCGCATCGTGGATAATGGAGTGGGTTTTAATTATAAACAATGGCAGGAGCGAGGTTCTGTAGAAAAAAAGGGACTGGCCAATATGAAGTTCAGGGCCCAGCGCTTGGGAGGTAAGTTAACGGTAAATACTAATCCCGGGCAGGGTACCCAAATAATCTTTTCGCTCAAGCTGCAAGACAAGGAATAATAGGTGAGCCAAAACTTACCGGAGTGGTTTAAAGCCCCCAAGAATGTGCGGGGAACAACTTCCGGTAAGTTTTTTTGTTTGGACCGGTTAGTTTTCGGGACTTACCAAGGGGACATCCGGGAAAATAGGGAACGCCAGGACCACCGGCCTTAAATTAAATAAGGACAGATGTATCCGGGAAAAGGGGATAGTTGACAGGCGAAAAAACCAAGCTGAACCCATTATAATGCAGGCAAAGGTACGAGAAGCCAAACAAATGAAAGGGGGAATGATACAGTTTACGAAAAATTCAGAAAAATAGACAAGGAAGGGAGTGGGATTAATGAAGAACAGTGACTCCGATCAAAAAGTAAAGCTAACCGATCAACCGCTGTTTAGAATCGGCATGATTATAGCTATTGTCCTGGTCCTCTTTATTGGACTACAGCAATGGTTTATACCAAAATCCTTTGGCAAAACCGGTCATTATCGCAGCGACAATATCCAGGAGTGGACTGAGCATGAGCTCCAATATGCAGCCGGCAGTGACGCTTGTCTGACCTGTCATAGCAATGTCAAAAATATTTTTCTCAGCGGTAGCCATGAACAGTTGAATTGTGAGACCTGTCATGGACCTGCCGTCAAGCATCCGAACAATCCCATGGATTCAAAACCATCCATTGAGAGTTCCAGGGAATTCTGCGGAAGCTGCCATCAGACTTTAACCGGTAGGCCCGATACGGTCATCACTCAAATTGACTTGGGAACCCATATGGGGTTCGCAAACTGCAGTGACTGCCATCAGCCTCATAATCCAGGGTTTAAATTTGGGGGTGCTGATTAATGGCAAAGATGGTTAGAAGAAGATTTTTCAGTCTCGGTGGGAAACTACTGGCGGGAGGAATCGTGGCCGGCACCATAGGCAAATATTTCCCTGACACCGTGGCCCATGCCGCTCCCACAGTAAGGACCGGCAAAACTGAAGGGAAATGGGGATTTGTAGTGGACACCTACAAATGTATCGGTTGCGGCAGGTGTGTCAAGGCATGCAAAGCAGAGAGCCAAGTGCCGGTCGATCAAGAGGTATACCGAACCTGGGTGGAACGATATACGGTAGATTACGACAAAAATGTCAAAATTGAATCACCGAGGGGAGGTATCAACGGTTTCCCGGAAGTGGAAAACAGGGAGAGGATAACAAAGAGTTTTTTTGTCCCCAAGCTGTGTAATCAATGTGAAAATGCTCCCTGTACCAAAGTATGTCCCGTAGGAGCCACCTATACCACGCCGGACGGTGTAGTGTTGGTGGACCGGGAAAGGTGTGTGGGATGCTCTTACTGCATCCAGGCTTGCCCCTATGGGGCCAGGTTCAAGCATCCGGTGTTTAAAGTAGCGGATAAATGTACTTGGTGCTATCACCGCATCAGCAAAGGAATGACTACAGCTTGTGTGCAGGCCTGTCCGGTTGGGGCGAGGGTCTTTGGCGAGATCGGTGTTCCGGACAGCCCGGTTGATAAAATCCTGAGCGAAGAAAGAGTAAATATTCTAAAGCCGGAAGCAGGTACCATGCCCCTGGTAGACTATCTTGGCTTAGATAAGGTGGTGGTCTGATGAACGGCTATATTTATCCCAATGAAGCTAACGTGGTCTGGACGGTGATGATCGTCATTTACCCGTATATTACCGGATTGGTGGCAGGAGCTTTTATTATTTCAGCCCTGTATCATGTGTTTAACCAAAAGGTGTTCAAACCGGTGAGTAAGCTGGCTCTGGTCAGTGCCCTGTCCCTGCTATTGGTAGCACCGATACCCCTGTTGTTGCATCTTAGCCAGCCGTTGAGAGCATTTAACATCATGTTAACTCCTAACCCGTCTTCGGCCATGGCCGGGTTTGGTTATATCTACTCCTTCTATTTGATGATCGTACTTTTGGAAATCTGGTTTATCTATCGTAAGAATATCGTTACTATGGCGGAAAAAAGCGCCGGACTCAGTAAGATTGGCTATGGGCTGCTGAGCTTGGGGGCCAAAGATCTCTCCCCCGGAACCTTAGCCATGGATAACAGGATCATTAATACTTTGGCGGTAATCGGGATTCCCGCAGCTTTTGGTTTACACGGTTATGTAGGCTTTATCTTTGGCGGGATTAAAGCGAATCCCTGGTGGTCCAGTCCTTTGATGCCGGTGATCTTTATCGCCTCAGCTGTTGTCTCCGGAACGGCATTGTTAATTTTGGTTTATGGAATAGGCAGTCGCCTCAGAAAGAGGGAACCGGATCACCAGTGTATGACAGCCTTGAACAAATACCTGTGGATCTTTCTGATCGTGGCGGTGTCCCTGGAGGCGCTGGAAATTGTCAATGCAGGGTACCAGGCCAAGAGTTATTGGCCGGCGGTATATGGTTTGTTGACCCAGCAAATACCCTTATCCTTTTTTGGCATCCAATTGCTGTTAGGCGGATTGGTTCCCTTAATCCTGTTGCCGGCGGCAAGACTTAAAAGTTTCGCCCGTGAATGGCAACAAAGGTTAACGATGATAGCTGCCGGGCTGATTGTCGTAGGGGTTTTTGCCATGAGATGGAATGTGGTTATCGGCGGACAATTGCTTTCCAAAACAGGCATGGGCTATTCCGGTTATGTGGTGCCCCTGCTGGGCAGGGAAGGATTACTGATGGCTGTCGTTGTCCTGATTTTGCCCATTATCCTCTTTTCCGTACTCTCTCAGATCTTTCCCCCGTGGCCCAAGGATGAAGCTGCAATCAGTGAGCAAATTGAGGTCAGTAAAAGCAGGCCTGAGCTCCGTTCCGGTACTGTAGGATAGTTCCCAGTACCGGCCCCGGGCAAATATTAATAAGGGAGGGAAGCTGTATGTTGTTTTGGATAATTGGATTGTTGTCTGTGATTCTGGGGTTTTGTGTCGCCATCCATATGGTTTTTCAGAGGTTAGACAGTAGAGTTACCTGGGTCAGCATTCTCATTACCTTGATTCTGGGCATTGTTTTTAGCGCTATAACGGAAGTGGTGATGGTGGCGGTCATCTGGCCCCCGGTGACGCTGTTATCATGGGTGATCTTTGCCGTATTTGCCGGGTTAGTATTATTGCTGTTATTGACAGACAGTAAAAGAACGGAAGAAAGCTGGTAACAGGAAAACAGCCAAGTTCTTAACTGACTTGGCTGTTGGGAAAACTACTGTAATTTGGTGTTGGGGGGCATGGGACGATCGCCCATTCTATCCCATTTGGTGTCCAGAAGATGGCCCATGCCTCGTACCAAAGTATCATCCTCCAGGATACTGTAGAGATGGTAACCCAGGTCTTCCCTGTCCAAAAGCACTTCTTCCAGAACCTGAACTGTACCATAATCTCCTAATTGATGAGCGCGGGCAATTTGTCTTCGCATCATTTCCTGGATTTTCAATTCATGCTCCAGGTCGTTGCGCAGGAAATCCCGCATGGAGTAGCGCCCTTCCACTTCGTGTTTGATATAGGAGAGTTCGTGCTGGGTAACCGGGTGAGCGGTAGGCACCATGCCCAGGCGGGCAACTCTTTCGCCGATCATGTCAATATGCTTCTGGGTCTTTTCGATATGCTCTTCCAGCAGGTGATGGAGGCTGATAAAAGACTCGGCACCCTCGGTGAGCCAGTGATGTTTATTATATTGGTGCAGAGCGACATTCAATGCGCATAGATGGTCATCCAACATTAACGCCATTTCATGGCGTATTTCTTTTGGCAATCCGATGCCTGCCCCGATGTCCTTGGCAGTCCGGGGTGGCTGCCTGAGAATCATGGTATGATCTGCCGAGTGACCGGGCATTTTGGGGTCAAAACCTGATGTGGTCAGATTAAATTCACCGGTGAAATTAAACACATTGTTCATCGTATCAGTAACGTCCTGGGGCGGTTGATTTACCGGTTGCATGCCTGTTTTTGACACCTCCACCTCAATGAATAGGTTAAACACTTAATGATATTGTTTTCAATTACACGAAAGATATGCGCGGGATTCATGGTTCAGGCCAGGAAAGGTCATAATAGTCCTGAAGGAGGCGGGAGGTGAAAGGAGAATGGTAGCCGTTAACGGCAAGAATAAAAGGGAGCCTCATGATGATGCCGGTGAAAGACAGCCTAAGGAAGGAAAGATCGGCTCCGGGTACATGCCTACTGTAAAGGGTCAACCTGAACTCAGGGACACTGTGGAGTTAAAGTCCCAAAAAGATCATGAGTTGCGGATCAGGGAACTGAAGGAATAACCTTTGGTACCCCAGTAGGTTCCTATCTCCGGTTGGAGACTGTTCTGGCTTCAACGGTGAGGTGGACCTTATCGGTCAAAACCAAAAGCTTTACCTGGACTTGAAAGGTATAGCCCTCGGCTTCAAGGAGACGGTTTTCGATGATCCAAGGAATTAAACTGGGATCCAAACCGTCTATTTTTTTGCCTACCAGATTTTTCAGCAAATCTTTAATCTGTTTTTCTAAGCTCAGGCGGATGGCATCTTCTTCCGGGCGGATGGGTTTTGGCTCCGCAAACTCAATTTTAACGATAATGGAAGATATAGTAGGTTCCCGGTGTTGGGACAAGCTGTTGCGAATTTGCTCCAACTCTGCTTCCAGACCGGCGATTCTTTCCATTTGTTCCTGTCTCAGGATCACCAGCCTGTCAATTTGCTGTCCCATTTTGACTGTAGCACATACGGAGCCCATCAGGAAACCAAGGAAGACTAAAGCCAGTTTGGTCAGCAGGGACCGGGGAACAATCAGGGGAAAGAGGAACATTTAATGACCACCTGCCAACCCGTTCACCATCCATAAGCCGGCATGAGCCCCCCAAAAAGCGCTCAGGATGAAAAGCAGTTGTTTGGCCAAGGTTCCAAATTGCCCTCTCAGGATACCGATCTCCAACACTTCTATGGTGGTAAAGGTGCCTCCGATGGCAGCTACGATGGCCCAGATTTTCAGATCGGCAGCCAAATTGGCCATGGTCTTTAAAGGAGGCTGGCCGGTCAGCACTGCCGCCAGAGCACCGATTAAAGCGCCCCCTAACTCAACCCCCATGGCGGTAAAAAAGATTAAACAAGTTTTTTGCCAAAAGCTCATCAGATCACCGCCCCAGAGTTATCTCATAATATTTATGTATGCTGGGGAGTTCCCGGAGTATTACCGGAGTTTTCGGAAAAGGACCAAGGAGGGTAACAGGGCCTGGTTGTCGAAATCTAGGGCTGGTATTAATTAGACTACAGACCGGTGGGGAATGATCGGTGATGGAGAACAGTTTTGTTCATTTACATGTTCATACTGAATACAGCCTCCTGGACGGTGCCTGCCGCATCAAGCCGCTGGTGGCGGCTGCCAAGAGCCTGGGGATGCCTGCCTTGGCCATTACGGATCACGGGGTGATGTACGGCGTTATTGATTTTTATAAAGAATGCCGGCAGGCGGGTATAAAGCCCATTATAGGATGTGAAGTTTACTGTGCGGTGAGGACCCGTCATGACCGGGAGCCCCATAAAGATAACAACCAGTTCCACCTGGTGCTCCTGGCGAAAAACAGGGAAGGGTACCAAAACCTGCTTAAACTGGCCAGCTTGGCCCAGATCGAAGGTTTTTATTATAAACCAAGGGTTGATTGGGAACTGCTGGAAAAATACCACCGGGGACTGGTCGTTTTAAGTGGCTGCATGGCCGGTGAAATACCGCAACTGCTGTTAAATAATCAAAGGGATCAGGCCCGGCAGGTGGCGGAACGGTTTAAAGAGTTGCTGGGGGATGGGAACTTTTACCTTGAATTACAAAATCACGGCCTTAGGGAACAGCAATATGTAAATGAGGAACTTCTACACCTGTCCCGGGAGCTTAAGTTACCGGTAGTGGCTACCAATGATGTCCATTACATAGAAAAAGCCCATGCATCTCATCACGATATTCTGTTGTGCATTCAAACCGGCAAGACCCTGGCAGATGAATCCAGGCTGCGTTTTGACAGCCAGGAGTTCTATTTAAAGTCAGGGACGGAAATGGCACAACTGTTTCCCGGCAGTCCTGCTGCCATTGAAAATACGTTGGTCATTGCGGAGCAGTGTTATTTGGAGCTGTCTTTCGGCCAACTACACCTGCCTGATTATGAGGTACCGGAGGGCTATGATGTGGATTCCTACCTGGCCCACCTGTGCCGGGAAGGTGTGCAAAAAAGATATGGCACCGTCAACGACCGGGTCAGGGAGAGGTTGAATTACGAGTTGGAGATCATTCGCCAGATGGGGTACTCCGGCTATTTCCTGATTGTCTGGGATATGATCCGCTTTGCCCGGGACAGGGGAATATATGTGGGACCGGGCAGAGGTTCCGCAGCCGGAAGTCTGGTAGCTTACAGTTTGGGAATTACCGACATCGATCCCCTCCAATATGGCCTACTTTTTGAAAGGTTTCTTAATCCGGAACGGGTCAGCATGCCTGATATCGATACTGATTTTTGTTTTGAGCGCAGGGGAGAAGTGATCGAGTATCTATCTGCCAAATACGGGCAAGACCATGTGGCCCAGATTATCACCTTTGGGACTATGGCTGCCAAAGCCGCCATCCGGGATGTGGGGCGGGCAATGAATGTTCCCCTGGCGGAAGTTGATAAACTGGCCAAATTGGTTCCCGGGGAATTGGGGATTTCTTTGGAACGGGCTTTGGAAATCAGCCCTGAATTCAGGGAGGCTGCTTACCAGGATGAACAGCACCGGCAACTGGTTGAAATAGCCAAAGCCATCGAAGGTATGCCCCGTCACGCTTCCACCCATGCGGCAGGAGTAGTGATTGCTAAGGAACCTCTGGTCAATTACCTTCCTTTGCAAAAAACTACGGAAGACGGCATCTCCACCCAGTTCCCCATGCAGACGGTGGAGGAACTGGGCCTGTTGAAGATGGATTTATTGGGCCTCAGGACTTTGACCGTCATTGGGGAGACAGTCAATTTGGTCAGGCAAGGAGGAGATCCCGGTTTTGATTTACGGGAAATTTCCTTAAATGATTCCGAAACCTATGAGCTCTTGTCCCGGGGAGACACCATCGGGGTTTTCCAATTGGAGAGTTCCGGGATGCGGGCCATCCTGAAGAATTTAAAACCGGAACGATTTGAAGATGTGATTGCTTTAGTGGCCTTGTACCGGCCCGGCCCTTTGGGCAGCGGCATGGTGGAAGATTTTATTGCCCGGAAACACGGCAAAAAGCCGGTTACTTATGCCCATCCGGCTCTGGAACCTATTTTGAAGGATACTTATGGGGTGATCCTCTATCAGGAACAGGTGATGAGGATTGCCAGCGATTTGGCAGGCTTTTCTTTGGGCCAAGCGGATCTTTTGCGACGGGCTATGGGTAAGAAAAAGCCTGAGATTATTGCCGCCCAGAGAGAGTCCTTTCTGAAGGGAGCTTTGGAAAAGGGTGTTGACCAAAGAACTGCCGAAGAAATCTTTGATCTGATAGCCTATTTTGCCGGTTACGGTTTTAACAAATCCCACAGTGCCGCTTATGCCTAGCTGGCCTACCAGACCGCTTATCTGAAAGCCCATTACCCGGTGCAATTCCTGGCTTCTCTCTTGACCAGCGTGGTTGCCAATACGGACAAGGTAACCCTTTACATGGAAGAATGCCGTCGGTTGGGTATTGAGGTGTTGCCCCCGGATGTCAATGAAAGCCAGATTAGTTTTACTCCCCTGAAAGGGAGAATTCGCTTTGGGTTGGCGGCGGTCAAAAATGTAGGCTTGGGTGCCATTGAATCCATTATCGAAGCCCGGAAGGAAGGCCCATTTCAATCTCTGGACGATTTTTGCCGGCGGGTGGATTTGCGGGCCGTCAATCGACGGGTACTGGAAAGCCTGGTTCATGGTGGAGCATTCAGCTCCTTTTGGTTGAAACGCTCCCAGTTGTTG